>NZ_JBHWZP010000270.1:0-12900 GCF_042728395.1 Streptomyces sp. NPDC060205 | reverse complement strand
GCCTCGTACTGGACGTACTTGGCTCTGCGCCCGGTGCGGCGAGTGGGGGTCCCCCCGGCCGGAGGCTGGGGGAGGGTGCATGGCGTCGCGCGGCAGACGGGAATTGTCAGACAGGCCCTAGGGCAGGCCTCCGACACCGGGACGTCAGCGTTCCAGGCGGGCCACCCGGCCCTTCTCCCCTGAGGCCCAGCAGGCCAGGTCAGGGGTGCAGTCCACGGTGTCGTACGAGCCGGTGTCCAGTGTGCGCCAGGTGCGGCCGCCGTCCGTGGTGAGGTCGGTTCCGGTGGGGCCGACCGCGAGCGCGGAGGTGCGGCTGTGCGGGAGCCAGGTGACGCCCGAGCGGTAGGCCGGCGGCGGTGTGGCGGCCGTCGACCAGGTGCGGCCCCCGTTCCCGGTGACCGCCGCCGCCTTCGGCGAGGCCTGGTCGGCGCGGTAGTCGCCGCCGACCGCGATGCCGTGCGTCCGGTCGCGGAAGGCGAGCGCGAAGACTCCGCGGGCCGGGTCGCCCGCCGGGACCGGGGTGTCGGTCGCGGTCCAGGTCCGGCCTCGGTCGGCGGAGTGCAGCACACGCGCGCGTGCCGCCCCGCCCGTGGCGAGCCAGACGTCCTTCGGGCCGGAGCTGACCAGGCACTGCCCACTGGCGGCGAAGCCCGCCTCACCCTCCTGGGCGGCCGGCATGCCGTCGGCGGGCAGCACCTTCCACGAACGGCCGCCGTCCCCGGTCGACAGGATGCGGAACCTGCCGTCCACGGGGTCGCTCATCGCCAGGCCGTGGCGCGCGTCGAAGAAGGTCACGCAGTCGTAGAAGGCCTTGGCGTCGGTGTTGCGGAAGGACTCGGTCCAGGTCGCGCCGCCGTCGTCGGTGCGCAGGATCCGGGACGCCTCTCCCTCGCCGATGGCCAGCACCACGGCACGCCTGCCGTCGAAGGCCTCGACGTCACGGAACTCCAACTCGGCGGCTCCGGGCGGCGAGACGTTCCGCCAGTTCTTGCCGCCGTCCGTGGTCCGCAGGACGGTGCCCTTGGAACCCGCCAGCCAGGCCGTGTTCCGGCTGACGGCGGCCAGGCCGCGGAACCGCGCGTCCGTACCGCTGTCCTTCAGCTCCCAGTGCGGCTGCCGATGCGGCTCCCGGTGCGTCGGTTTCCCGCCACTCGGCCCCTGATCGGCGGTTCCGTCCGCCTGCGCCGATCCCGCGAGCGCGGCCGCGAACGCCGCTCCGCACACCCCCACGGCCAACAGGCGCCTCGTGAATCCCTTGTTACTCGTGCGTCGCGTCTTGCCCAAGCCCCTCATGGCGGGCGAAGCTAGCCCACTCCCCCGATCACGTCCAGATGCCCCGGGAGGCATCAGCGGTCACTCAGGAAATCAACGATCACTCCCGTGATTGAAGGCGGTGACGGAGGTCACTAGGACTTCATGCGTTTTCGCAGGCACGGATTGGCCGATTCCGACGTCCTTACAAGTGCCCGGCTCATCCGTCCGCAGTTCGTCCGCACGTCACAAGGGAGCAAGGCGTTGTCCACCGTTATCGAGCAGCCCGTAGAGGCCCGCCTCGTCGCCGCCGCGCCGCGGATGCCGAGCATTCCCGCGACGCTCAGCTACGACCCGCACGATCCCTTCGCGGTCCGCATGTCCTTCCCCGCCCCGTCCACGCTCGAAGGGGTGGAGGTGTGCTGGACCTTCGCCCGCGAACTGCTCGCCTCGGGCCTGGAGGAGGAGGTCGGCCACGGCGACGTGCGCGTGCGGCCGTACGGATACGACCGCATCGTCCTGGAGTTCCACGCTCCGGAGGGCACCGCCGTGATCCACGTGCGCGCCGGCGAGCTGCGGCACTTCCTGGCGAGTTCGACGGCGCTGGTGCCCGTCGGTCTTGAGCACCTGCACCAGGACCTGGACCACGACCTCGCCGAACTGCTGCGCGACTCGTTCTGAGCGTCTCCCGCACAGCGATCCCTTCTTGACCGACTTCTACCGACTTCTACCGACTGAACGACTCCTCCGGGTCGGTGGCGCGTCGGCCGAGCGTGAGCGCTGCCCGCTCGGTTCCCCGGTGCCCTCAGTTCCCCGGGACGCCAGGTGCCGCCATCGCCACGGACACGGCCGACCGGACCTCCTGGACCGCGTGCCGCAGAACCGGAGTCGCCGTCCCGCTGCGCTCCGTCAGCGCCGCGAGCCGCTCCTCGTACTGGCGCCGCTCCCTGCCCGACACCAGCGTGCGCAGTTCGGCCGCCGCCGCGAGGGCGACGAGCGCCGCGTCCCGCTCGGACACCTCGTGCACGGGCACCGGTCCCTCCAGCACCTGCCTGGCCTCCGCGCGCAGCCCCTCCACGACGGCGACGCGACCGATCTCGTACTCCACGGACGGGAAGACGCCGAGCACCCGGGTCTTCTCGGCCCGCAGATATCCGTCCGCCGCGAGCTGCGCCTGTACGGCGTCCAGCGTGATGCGTGCCCGCAGGCTGACCCAGGTCTTCCACTTGTGCGGCCGGGACTCCTCGATGAGTTCCAGGGGCCCGTCGAGGACCGGGTCCCCGGTCCTGCCGTCCGGGTCGGTGGGCGTGGCGACACCGTCCGCGTCGGCCAGCAGTCCGCGCTGTGCCAGCTCGGTGAGGGCGCCTGCCCGGACCAGGTTCGGGAGCTGGGAAGAGCTGGTGACCTTGAGCTTGGAGGTGTCCCAGGCCAGCAGGCAGAGACGGGCGGGCAGCGAGAGCGGGCCGATGGGCACGGGGTCTCCTTCGGGCGGTCGGGGGCGGTGGAATCGGAGGCAAGGGGCGTGGGAATCGGGGTCGGGTCAGAGGCAGGGCGGGGGCCGGGGCGAGGGCGAGGGCGATTTTTAATTCGTTGACAGGCGCTGGGTCCCCTCCTACGGTGTAAAGCGGTCCTGTTGTCGCCGAACGGAGAAGGACGTTGCTCGTCTGAGGTCTTGAGACACCGCGTCACACACTGTCCGTGTGTGCGCAGCGTGCGACCTCGGCTCCGAGCCGTCCCGCGGAACAGGGCTTTTCCCGTGCTCCGCGATCCCCCCGGAGGATTCCGTCCTTCCGGCCGTCGCCGCCTCCCGGTGTCTCGATACGTGTCGCCCTGACCGCATCCAGCACTGCGAGGCCTGTATGTCCAGTACCCCCACTTCCATCACCTGCACCTCCCTCTCCTTCGCCTGGCCCGACGGCACTCCCGTCTTCGAGGACCTCCAAGTCGCCTTCGGACCCGGCAGGACCGGGCTCGTCGGCGTCAACGGATCGGGGAAGTCCACGCTCCTGAAACTGATCTCGGGAGAACTCGTCCCGGCCGAGGGCACCGTGCGTGTCGCGGGCGAGGTCGGCCGCCTGCCCCAGAACGTCACCCTCGACACCGGGCTGCGGGTCGACGAGGTGCTGGACATCGCGGCCAAGCGCGCCGCGCTGCACGCCATCGAGTCGGGCGACGTCTCCGAGGAGCACTTCGAGGCCGTGGGCGACGACTGGGACGTCGAGGAGCGCGCCTTGGCGACGCTCGGCGAACTCGGTCTCGGACACATCGGACTCGACCGCACCATCGGCGAGGTCTCGGGCGGCGAGTCGGTCCTGCTGCGGCTGGCCGCGCTGCTGCTGCGCCGGCCCGACGTGCTCCTCCTCGACGAGCCCACCAACAACCTCGACCTGTACGCGCGCCGACGGCTGTACGCGGCCGTCGAGTCCTACTCCGGGGTCATGGTCGTGGTCAGCCACGACCGCGAACTCCTCGACCTCGTCGACCAGATCGCCGATCTGCGCTCCGGCGAGGTCACCTGGTACGGCGGCAACTACTCGGCGTACGAGGAAGCCCTCGCCACCGAACAGGAGGCGGCCGAAAGGATGGTGCGCGTCGCCGAGTCCGACCTGAAGAAACAGAAGCGCGAACTGGCCGACGCACAGGTCAAGTTGGCGCGTCGCAAACGGTACGGGCAGAAGATGTTCGAGCAGAAGCGCGAACCGAAGATCGTGATGGGGGCACGCAAGCGCGCGGCCCAGGAGTCCGCGGGCAAGCACCGCATCATGCACGAGGAGAAGCTCGCCGAGGCCAAGGAACGGCTCGACGACGCCGTGGAGGCCGTGCGGGACGACGACGAGATCCGCGTCGACCTGCCCTACACGGCCGTACCGCCGGGGCGTAACGTCCTCACGCTCCTGGACCTGGAGCTGGCGTACGGGGCGAGTGCGGGCTCCTTCGATCTGCGCGGGCCCGAGCGGGTCGCGCTGATCGGGCGCAACGGGGCCGGCAAGACGACCCTGCTGCGGACGATCGCCGGGGAGCTGGCGCCGGTTGCCGGGGAGGCGGTGGCCCATGTGCCGCTGCGGTTCCTGCCGCAGCGACTCGACGTGCTCGACGACGAGTTGACGGTCGCCGAGAACGTGGCCCGCTTCTCGCCGGGCGCCACCAACAACCGGGTACGGGCGCGGCTGGCCCGCTTCCTGTTCCGGGGCGGGCGGGCCGATCAGCGGGCGGCGACGCTCTCCGGCGGCGAGCGGTTCCGGGCGGCCCTGGCCGCGCTGATGCTCGCCGAGCCCGCACCGCAGCTGCTGATGCTCGACGAGCCGACGAACAACCTCGACATGGCGAGCGTGCGGCAGCTGACCACCGCGCTGGAGTCGTACGAGGGGGCGCTGATCGTGGCCAGCCACGACGTGCCGTTCCTGGAGTCGATCGGGATCACGCGGTGGCTGCTGCTGGACGGGGCCCTGACGGAAACGTCCCCCGAGGCGGTGGCGCAGCCCCGCCCCTGAGGGCGGTGGCGCAGCCCCGCCCCGTAAGGGGCGCGGGGAACTGCGCGGCCCACCCCCACCGGAGCCGCACGGACCCCACGCCCCAAGGGGCGCAGCCCCGCCTTTCAGGGGCGCGGGGAACTGCGCGGCCCGCCCCCACCGGGGCCGCACGGTACCCACGACCTGTGTGGTGCCAGTTCCCCCACCGGGGGGCGTCGACGGTTGTTCATACCGTGCGGGCGCGTGGGGGCTGGTCGCGCCGTTCCCCGCGCCCCTTACGGGGCCGTCGTCGCGTGCGGGTGCGTGGGGGCTGAGCGCGCCGTTCCCCGCGCCCCTTGCGGGGGCCCGCAAAACAGGGGGCTGTTGTGGCGTGGGTGGGGCCTGCATGATGTGCGGGACAACACCCTGCCGAGACGGAGCCGCACGTGCCCAGCCAGAAGGCCCTCATCCGCCGTCCCAGCCCCCGCCTGGCCGAAGGTCTCGTCACGCACCTGGAGCGCACGCCGGTCGACCTCGCGCTGGCGCTCGACCAGTGGGAGGCGTACGCGGGCGCACTGCGTACGCACGGCTGGGAGACCGTCGAGGCGGAGCCCGCCGACGACTGCCCGGACTCCGTGTTCGTGGAGGACGCGGTGGTCGTCTTCCGCAACGTGGCGCTGATCGGCCGCCCTGGCGCGGAGTCCCGGCGCGGCGAGACCGCCGGGGTCGAGGAGGCGGTGGCCCGGCTCGGCTGCTCGGTGAACTGGGTGTGGGAGCCGGGCACGCTCGACGGCGGTGACGTCCTGAAGGTCGGCGACACGATCTACGTGGGCCAGGGCGGACGCACCAACGGCGCCGGCATCCAGCAGCTGCGGGCCACGTTCGAGCCGCTCGGCGCGCGGGTCGTCGCCGTACCGGTCAGCAAGGTGCTGCACCTGAAGTCGGCCGTCACGGCGCTGCCGGACGGCACGATCATCGGGTACGAGCCGCTGGTGGACACGCCGTCGCTGTTCCCGCGCTTCCTGGCGGTACCGGAGGAGGCCGGCTCGCACGTCGTCCTGCTGGGCGGCGGGAAGCTGCTGATGGCGGCGAGCGCGCCGAAGACCGCCGATCTGTTCGCCGGGCTCGGTCTCGAACCCGTCCTCGTCGACATCGGCGAGTTCGAGAAGCTCGAAGGCTGTGTGACGTGCCTCTCGGTCCGGCTGCGCGAGCTGTACACCTGAGACCGGCGGTAACCCGCGCGTCCGGCCCCGGGACCTGCGTATCAATCGGACGGATCCGCCGGACGGGTGGCCTCCGTATGTCCGCTGAATCGATCTTCCCGGAGATCGTTCCTGTTCAGGGCTCTTTACAGCGCGCTTAACCTACGGCACCGTAACCTACGGATACGTAGCCTACGATGCCGTAGGTTTGTACCACCGCTCAGCACATACGTCCCCCTGGAGCCCCCGTGACGATCACTTCTCCCCATCTCGGCAGCCCGTCCTCCGACTGGACCGACGCCCGGCTGCTGTTCGCTCTGGAAGAAGTGGTGGAGACCGAGCTCAACCGGCATCTGAAGGTCGCGAAGGACTGGATGCCGCACGAGTACGTGCCCTGGTCCGACGCCCGCAACTTCCCCGGCATCTTCGAGGACGGCGAGGCCTGGGGCAAGGAGCAGTCCAAGGTCACCGAGCTCGGCCGTATCGCGCTCGTCGTGAACCTCCTGACCGAGGACAACCTGCCCAGCTACCACCACGAGATCGCCTCCCTCTTCGGCCGCGACGGCGCCTGGGGCACCTGGGTGCACCGCTGGACCGCCGAGGAGGGCCGCCACGGCATCGTGATGCGCGACTACCTGCTCGCGTCGCGCGCCGTGGACCCCGACCAGCTCGAAGCGTTCCGTATGCAGCACATGAGTGAGGGCTTCGAGTCGGACAACCGGCACTCGATGCTGCACTCCGTCGCGTACGTCGCCTTCCAGGAGCTCGCGACCCGCGTCTCGCACCGCAACACCGGACACCAGTCGGGCGACCCCGTCTGCGACCGCATGCTGGCGCGCATCGCGACCGACGAGAACCTCCACATGGTCTTCTACCGCAACCTCCTCAAGGCCGCGTTCGAGCTGGCCCCCGACCTGACCATGCAGGCCGTGCGGGACGTCATCGTCCAGTTCCGGATGCCCGGACACGGCATGCCCGGCTTCGAGCGCGCCGCCGCGCAGATGGCCATCGGCGAGGTCTACAACATGCGGATCCACCACGACGACGTCCTGATGCCGGTGCTGCGCCACCTCAAGGTCCTGCAGATCGACGGCCTGGGCCCCGAGGGCCTCAAGGCGCAGGAGGAGCTGGGCCTGTACATGGGCGGCCTGGACGCCGAGGCCGCCAAGTTCGACGAGAAGCTCGCGGCCCGCAAGGCCCGTATGGCGGCCCGCGCCGCCGCGGTGTGATCCGCTCCGCGACCGGGATGCGCTCAAGCGCCGTGTGATCCGCCTCGCGGCGGGTGCCCCGATGTCTGACCCGATGCCCCGTGCCCGGCCTGTGTGCCGGGAACGGGGCATCGCTCACTCGTACGCCGTCGTCCGGGCCAGCGCCGCGTCGCGGACGTCGGCCACCGGGTGGCGGCGCAGTGCTCCGAGCCGGTCGCGCCACGGCTGCCGCCAGTCCGTACGGGTGCCGAGGGCGGCCGTGAGGGCGGTGGCGAGCAGTCCCTCGCTGTGACCACCGTGCGAGGTGAGCCGTCGGGCGACGCCGAGAAGTGTCTCGGCATCGCCCTCGTGTGTCCCGTGCTCCAGCCGGTCGGCGAGTTCGGCGGCGGTCGCGGCCGCGAGCGCCGGGCGGCCGTCCGTCAGCGCGGCCAGCCGGGACAGGGCCGCGTCCACGTGCTCCGCCTCCGCGTCCAGATCGAGATGGGCCACCGTGAGCGCGGCGGCCTGGGGCACGAATCCGTCGTACCGCGCCAGCAGTTCGGCGGCGCCGAGGGCCGCCGCGCGGAGGGGCCCGACGTGACCTTCGGCCCGCTGCGCCAGGCACACGACGAGATGGTCGACGCGCTGCCGGGCGGGCCGGTCCCGGAGCGGCTCGGCGTCGGCATCGGCGTCCGTACCGGTGTCGGTGGGGGTTTCACCCAGGGCGCCGCCGTCGTCGTACACGTGCTCCGGGTCCCCTGCCTCCCGAGCAGCCTCCGTCTCCGCCTCTGCCTCCACCAGCGCCCGCAGGGCGGCTCGTACTCCCGCGGCTCCCCCGTCCGAACCGATCGCCGCGAGCACCAGGCCGTGGGCGGCGGCCCGCCAGCTCGTGCGGTTCGTCAGGTCCGCCGTGGCGGCGGCCAGGACGGTGGGCGCGTCGGGGCACCAGGGTGCCCAGCGGGCCAGGGCGCCGTGGGCGAGGACGGCGGTCGGCGGGTCGTCGGTCGTGGACACGTCGCGGACGAGCCGGGCGTACCGCTCACGATGCCGTTCCGGCAGATCGAGGGGTACGACACGCAGCACGGCGGCGCGGAGCACGGGCTCGGCCCCGGCGGCGTCGTGCAGCAGCGTCCACACGGGCTCCTGGGCGAGCAGCGAGCCCGCGAAGGCGACACACGCGGCCCGGACGTCAAGGTGTGTGCCCGGCCGCCGGTACGTCTCGGCGAGGAGGCGGGCGGCCACCGGGGCGGGAAGCCGGGCCGCGGCGAGCCGGGCGGCCTCCTTGCGGCTGGTCACCTTGGTGCCCGGCGCGGTCAGCACGTCCCGCAGCCGGTCCACGAGCACGGAGGGCGCCACGTGCCGGGACACCCGGGTGGCCGCGTACACGGCGACACGGGCCCGGTCGTCGCCGGCGTGCGCGAGCAGTTCGGGGAGCGTGTCACCGGGCCGGTCGGTGTGGGCGAGCGCGCCGAGCGCGGCCTCCGCGAGCACGGTGTTCCGCGAGCCGGTCCAGCGGCGGGCGACCTCGGCGCCCCGCCCCGGCACGCGCGCCGCCTGCTCGACGGCGGCGGCCCTGGCATACGCGGGAAGCCCCGCGTCGGCGGCCGACGCAGCCAACTTCCGTACCAGGGCGTCCTGTTGCCGCGGCAGCCAGCGTCGTACGTCAGGTCCCACGGGTGCGGTCCACGCGCTGCCCCGGGTGAGGAAGCGCCCGTACGGCGGGGTGTCCGCGAGGAGTACGTCGAGGAGGTCGGTACGGCGGCGGGTGAGCACGGCCAGGACGGGCCGGAGCGTCCCCGCCGAGGGGTCGAGGGCGAGGACGCGCGCGGCTCTCTCGTCCCGGGTGGCGGGCGGCTCCAGCCACAGCTCGACGGCGGAGCGGACGGTCGCGTTGTTCCCGAACCGGACTGCCTGCCACAGGAGTTCCTGCAGATCGGTCATCCCTGCGGCGCGCCGCCCCACGGCCCGGGCCAGCGCGAAGGCGAGTCCGTAGTCGGCTTTCTCCGCTCCGGCCTCGATCCAGGGCCGCAGCGCCTCGTACACCTGGTGCTCCTGCCCCCGGCGCAGCGTCGCGTCGAGCCGGCCCAGGTCGGCGCCGCCGGTGTTGCCGGAGATCCGTACGAGGGTGCGCAGGGCCCAGTTGACCAACTCCCTTGAGCCGCCCGCCGCGTGCTCGCGGAGCACGGACACGGCGAGCCGGCTGAGGTTGCGCCGGCTCCCCGGCGAGGAGTCCCGGGCGTCGACGGCGTCGGCGACGATCGTGTCGAGGTGCGCCTCGGCCTCCTCGGTCAGCAGGGTGGGCGGGATACGGGACAACGCCCACAGGGCCGGCTGCCGTACCGGGTCCTGCTCGTTGCGGAGCCGGGCGGACTCCTCCAGTACGCCGATGACGGCGGCGGGGTCGCCGGAGCGGGCCGCGTTGTCGATGAGCAACGGCCAGGCCACGGCACGGTCTTCGGCGGCGGGCCGACGGGTCGCCTCGACGAGCCGCTCGCGCACCTGGCCGACCGGCAGATAGGACTCGGCGAGCAGGACGGTGTGCCAGGTCGCGCCGCTCCCGCGGGCCGCGGCGGCAATCCGGCGTGCCTCCTTCGCGACGCAACTGCGCGGCAGGGCATCGAGGACGACGGCGTCGACGAGGGCGCCTCTGCCTCCCGGGCCGCGGCCGGCCCTCACCTCGGCGTAGAAGGCGTACCGGCGGGCGGGCGGGAGTGCCGTCAGGAGAGCGGCGAGATCGCCGTGGTCGGCCAACACCGATCCCAGCGCGACGAGTTCACCACTTCGCGAGCCCTCCGACCGGGCCAGCCTGCGCAGCAGCGGACGACTGCGCACGGCGCCGGCCGGAGGGCCGTCGCCCGCGAGGAGCAGGCGGAGCACCCGCTCCGGAGCGACGGCCGCGAACGCGGCCCATTGGTGCTGGAGTTGATGCGGGTGCCTGGCGGGTGCGAAGCGTTCGACCAGCTCCAGCGCACGCAGCGGCCGGGAGGGCACGGTGGACGTCACGGCCTGCGCGTACCGCCGCCACCAGGTGTCGCGCAGTGCCGCGGGCAGCGCTGCCAACTCGCCCTCCACCACGTCCAGCAGGACGTCCGGGTGCCGTCTGCCGAGCGAGGTCCAGCCCCGCACGGCGTGGAAGAGCGCGGGCAGCAGCCGGGCGGCCGTGCCGGGTGAGCAGCCGGGCAGCAGGCGTGCCGCCTCCGCGTCGCCCCATTCGTCGCGCAGCGGGTCGACGAGCCGGTCCGCCAGCGCGGTGCGCCGGTCCGAGATCACCGCCCGCAGCAGGTCCCGGCGTACGGCCTCGGGTGCGTCTGCCAGCGCCGACTCGTAGGCGGTATCGGGCACATGGAGGCTGCCGGCCACCCGCAGCGCGTGTCCGCGCACGAAGGAGTCCGGGTCGGCGAGACGCGCGCCGACCCAGCCGGCGTCCCGGCTGACGGCCGCCGCGACGACGGCGAGCCCTCGCCCGTAGGACCCGCGCACCTCCAGCTCGTCCAACAGCGGACGCACCTCCACCATTTCCCGCATTCGCGCCGCGAGTTCGCGCATACGCAGCGGATACGGCAGCGGATCGAGGGCGTTCAGCAGACTCTCGGCCTGCTGCCGCGGGGTGGGGACCATGCGCTGGATTGTGCCTGCCGGAAGCCGCGACGCGCTCGGAAATTCCGATGCGCCGCTGGTGACTAGCCGGTGTTGCGCTAGTGCCGGGCGCGTCGGAGGCTGAGGCGTTCCTTCTCGGAGAGGCCGCCCCAGACGCCGAAGCGTTCGTCGTGGTTGAGCGCGTATTCGAGGCATGCGGAGCGCATGTCGCACATTCCGCAGATCTGCTTCGCCTCACGGACCGAGCTGCCCGGCTCGGGAAAGAAGAAGTCGGAGCCGGTCTGGGCGCACAGTGCCTGTTCCTGCCAGGAGAGGTCGGGCGCGGCGGCGGTGGTGTCATTGTGCATGCCGGGATCGTGTCGCGGCTCGAAAAACGTTCGATCAACGCGGACTCAACGAGCCCCCGCGCGACACCGCCCCGACCGCCTGAACTGAAGCGCCTCACCCGCTCCGGCGACGCAACGGACCCGATGATGCTCCCGGTAGGGCGCAGGAGCACAGCGGCGCGCGGCGGAATCCCCAACGGATTCACTACGCCTGCCACGGCCAAGGCGTCCACCGGGCCGACGGATGGTTCCGAGCGCCCCGTCAGGGGCGCGGGGCGGTCGTCGGCTGACGCGCGGCGGATTGCCAGGGTTGCGCACGCCCCGTCAGGGGCGCGGGGAACTGCGCGGCCCACCCCCACCGGGCCGCAGGCGAACGCCAGACTCAGCCGCGGGCCGGGGGGGAACCCCCACCCGGCCCGCGGCAGCACCCCGCTCCGGCAGCGATTGTCAGTGGGCGGTGCAAGACTCGGCAGTGCAGGCACGGGACCCCGCAAAGGAGGGCAATATGCTCACCACCCGTTTCGTCACCGGCGCTCCGAACTGGCTCGATCTCGGCACCCCCGACATCGACGGCGCCACTTCCTTCTACAGAGGCCTCTTCGGCTGGGACTTCCAGTCGGCGGGATCCGATTCCGGCGGATACGGCTTCTTCCAGACGGCCGGGAGGACCGCGGCGGGCGGTATGCAGACCACCCCCGAGCAGGGCCCGCCGTCGTGGACCGTTTATTTCCAGAGCCCGGACGCCGACGCCACGGCCAAGGCGGTCGAGCAGGCCGGGGGCGGTGTGCTGGTGCCGCCCGACGACATCATGGACAAGGGCCGCATGGCCATCCTCACCGACAGGGCGGGCGTCCCCTTCGGTCTCTGGCAGCCCGCCGCACTCCGCGGCCTCGACGTGGCCGGTGAGCCCGGTTCCCTGTGCTGGGTCGAGCTGTACACACCGGACATCGCCGCCGCGGCGGCGTTCTACCACTCCGTACTGGGCATGGAGACCTCGGCCATGCCGTTCCCCGGCGGCGTCTACACCTGCATCAACCCCTCGGAGGGCGGCGAGGACGCCATGTTCGGCGGTGCCGTTCCGCTGGCCGACGACCCGGCGGAGCAGGAGGCGGGAGCGTACTGGCTGCCCTATTTCGAGGTCACGGACGTGGACGACGTGGTCGCGAAGGCACGGGAGCTGGGGGGCGCGGTCCGGATGCCCGCCACGTCCGTGGAGGGGGTCGGCCGGATCGCCAAGCTCGCCGACCCGTACGGGGCGCGCTTCGCGGTGATCAGGAGCGAGCAGACCATGAGCTGACGTCCGCCGGCAGGCCGAGGGCCGCACGACGGGCGGGCCGGGAGCGGTCGGCTCCGGCCGTCCGACCCCGGCCGCACCCGACGGCGGCCCGGCTTTTTGGGAGCGCGAGGAACTGCGCGCCCAGCCACCACGCACTCGCAGTCGACACACCAGGTGCCGGGGCAGCTCCCGTCCGGCTCTCGACTGCGGCTGAGTGGGGGCGGGCCCCGCAGTTCCCCGCGCCCCTGACGGGGCTCGGCCCGGCAGCCCGAGCCGACGCCACGGCGCGCCCGCACCCGGCGTCCGGCCTGTCTCTCCGGGGGCGCGAGGAACTGCGCGCCCAGCCACCACGCACCCGCAGTCGACACACCAGGTGCCGGGGCAGCTCCCGTCCGGCTCTCGACTGCGGCTGAGTGGGGGCGGCCCGCGCAGTTCCCCGCGCCCCCGACGGGGCTCGGCCCGGCAGCCCGAGCCGACGCCAAGGCGCGCCCGCACCCGGCGTCCGGCCTGTCACTCCGGGGGCGCGAGGAACTGCGCGACAAGCCACGACGGGCCCGCAGGCGACGACGGTCCGGCCTCCCAGGGGCGCGGGGAACTGCGCAATCACCCGCG
>NZ_JBHWZP010000269.1:0-13077 GCF_042728395.1 Streptomyces sp. NPDC060205 | reverse complement strand
TTCATGTTCCTCTACCTCGAAGTCCTCGACGCGTCCTTCTCCTTCGACGGCGTCATCGGCGCCTTCGCCATCACCAACGACATCGTCCTGATGGCACTGGGCCTGGGCATCGGCGCGATGTACGTCCGTTCGCTGACCGTGTACCTGGTCCGCCAGGGCACCCTCGACGACTACGTCTACCTGGAGCACGGCGCCCACTACGCCATCGGCGCCCTCGCCGCGATCCTCCTGGTCACCATCCGCTTCGAGGTCAACGAGATCATCACCGGCCTCATCGGCGTCGTCCTGATCGCCTGGTCCTTCTGGTCCTCCGTCCGCCGCAACAGGGCGCTGGAGGCCGCGCAGGACAAGACACCCGCTGGGAAGGCAGAGGTCTTCTGAGCCGTGTGACAACAAGTCTCTTCCAGCTCAGTCCGGGCAGGCCGGGCACAAGATGACGATCCTCGTGGACTCCGTGGGGCAGGTGGGGCTGCTCGGAGTCATGAGATCTCACTGTTTCAACACAATGCTCCGGCTGCCTGTACCGAGCCGTGAGCGGCCCTATGATGCGCTCAGAGTGACCGCCCTGTCGGCTCGACTGCATGCCGTTCCGATGGACGGGCGAGGGGGAGGTACGGGGGCGATGGACAGAGACAACCTCAGCGTGGCGACATGCCCGTCCACGGCGGCGAGAACCCTGACGGTCCGGCGCTGTCGATCAGTCGACCGCCTTGGACATCGTGCCCGAGCGTTGGCCAACTCCTACTGATTCCAGCGCTGTTGGTATCCACTGATCCCGATTCCCACAACAGCCGTGCCGACGGGGAAGAGGGAGTCGGCGGACGCGTCACTGACATCGGGTTGGACCGCACCAGGGGGGAAGTATGGTGCACTCATCGCTGCACGGCCGGGGAGCGCTGTTCGACATCGAACCGCCAGGGCTTGCTGCGCGGCTCACCGGCCTGCGGCCCTACCAGCACATCTCCACGCCGTACGAACACCCGACGGAACCGCCTTTCGTGGTGCTGACGGGCGGAAGGGGCCTCGGCAAGAGCGCGGTGCTCGGTGAACTGCGTTCCGCATATCGTGGCCACACGCCGGTCGCGCTGATCGACGGGGAGGACGCGCAGTTCGACCGGCCTCCCCCGGACGGGCACGCCGAGTTCTGGTCCCCCGTGTCACAGGCGATGCTGACCATCGCCGAGCAGCTCGCCGAGCCGGTCACCGGCGCCGGACGCATCAGTTTCCCGCGCCTGGCCTCCGGGCTGCTCGCCGTCGCCGCCGGTGGCTGGAGCGACCGCGATCTGCCACGGATCCGGCAGGAGGCCGAGCGGATCCTGTTGATGAACGACACCGGGTCCCGGCTGGCCGGGTTCGCCGGACGGTGGATCGGCAAAGTGGTGGCGAAGCTCGTCGCATCGCTGTCGGAGACGGGCCCGGCGGTCGAGCCGATCATCGAGGCGACTCTGGAGGCGTTCGGCGAGGGCGTCGCGCCGACCCAGCGGCGGCTTCGCAAAGGGGCCGCGTGGTACCGCGACTACCCCAACGCGGGCGGAAACCCGAAGCTCGGACTGATCCTGCTCTCCGGGCACTTCAGAGCGGGCGGGACCTCGCACCACCACGCGGAGCGATATCTCGTACGAGCTCTGCTGGCCGACCTCGACGACGCCTACGCGGGGGTCGTGCAACGTGCGCACCGTCTCGGACGGCCGGTCATCCTGATCGACAACGTCCAGGAACCCGCCGGGTCCCATCTCATGAAGTCGGTACTGCGGGACCGCGCCGACGGCGTCGCCGACCGGGTCGTCTTCTTCGCCGCGCTGCGCGGCCACGGCCACCGGGCGCTGCGCAACACCGTCCGCCGCACCCTGCCCGAACTGGCCAGGAGCAGCGGCTGGACGCCGGGCGGCTCACCGTCCTCCCGCGCCCTGCTGGTCGCACTGCCACCGCTCTCGCCCGACGAGACCCTGCACATGGTCAACGCCGCCTGCCCCGGACTGCCGACACACCCCCACCTCCCCCACGCCATGCATCGACTGACCGGAGGCAACCCGCTCGGCATCGCCACGATCGCCGAGTCGGCCCGACAGAATCCGCCCCGAGGGGCCACCTCATTGGGGGACCTGCTCATGGCCGACGTGGCCCTGCATGACGACCACACCGGGTATCCCACCCACCAGGAGCTGCTCGACCGGCTCGCGCCGGACGACAGACTCGACGAACTGACCGTTCTTGCCGCCGCACATGATCGTGACGCGGCCTTCGCGCTCGCCGAGAGCGGACTCCCGGACGACTTCGGCACCGCCGGCGTCCTCGACCTGGAGGAACGGCTCGCCCAGGAAGGCCTCCCGGGAACTCCCGGGCACTTCGTCGGCGATCCCTTCCTCCGAGCGCTCCTCCTGCTCCGGCTTCACCGTCATGACCCCGACCACGCGGCGTGGCAGTGGGTCCACCGCACGCTCATCGACCACTGCCGCGGCGACTCCCCCGACCACACCCGCTACCGCGTCCGCCACGAGCTCGCCCTGGGCAACACCGATGTCGCGGTCGACCACCTGCGCGACACCTTCGTCGGACTGGACCCCTGCGACTGGCTGTCCGCGCTCGTCATCATCGCCTCGGCGCCCTGCTACGACGCGTACGACCCCGAAGAGCGGCACCTGGGCAGTGAGCCGTACGACGACCGGGGCGCCGTCGCGCTCGGCCGCACGGACGCAGCGCAACACCCCCCGGACGGCGTGGACGTGACGCTCCATCTGCGCGTACGACGCATCCTGCACGCCGTCTGGCAGTTGGCCGATCCGCTGGTGCTGCCGGACCCGAAGGTGAGTGAACGGCTGCGGTGGGAGCTGGAACAGCTCTCCAACCAGAAGCCCGCGGGCAGTGAAACGCTGTGGCGGGCCTCCCGGGACTGGCCGGCGGACGCTGCGGCCGGGCGGCCGTTCCGTCTCCCGAGCCACGACGCGGACCGGAACGGAGGCCGGTGATGGCAGGCAGGACAGCGGGCTGGCCGGCGTGGCTGCGTGAGCACGTCTGGGAGATCCGTTTCCGCCGTTACGTCACCCTGCTGCTCGCGGTCGTCCTGGTGGCCGCCGGCGTCTGGGGCGGTATGACGCTCGCGCAGGGGGACCGGAGCTGTGCTCCCGGGGTCGAACGACCTGACGGCAGCGACGAGTGCGTAGGCGTCTCGACGACGGCGTACGACTTCGGACAGCGTCAACTCACCGACGTCATACGGGCGATCGACCGGGAGAACGACTCCGTCGCTTCCCGCGCCCGAGTCACCGTGGCGGTCTTCCAGCCGTTCTCCGCGGCCGACAACGACACCCTGCGCGAGCTGCAGGGGGCTTATCTGGCCCAGTACGAGGCCAATCACCACGAGAGCGGCCAGACTCCCGCTGTCCGGCTCGTCCTCGCCAACCCCGGTGCGGACAACGCGCATTGGCGTGAGACGGTGGACGCGCTGGCACGTATGACGCAAGGGCCCGACCCACTGCGGGCGGTGACCGGCATAGGAAGCAGCACCGACACCAACCAGCAGGCCGTCAGGGAGCTGACCCGGCGCGGCATCCCGGTGATCGGCACCTCCATCACCGCCGACGACCTTGCCAATGGCCGGCACGGCAAGGACCCCTTCCCCGGTCTCGCCCGGGTCGCTCCCACCAACACCGATCTGGCCCGTGCGCTCACCTCGTCGGCGAGGATCTTGGCCGACAGGGCCTATCTGGTCTACGACAAGCCGGGTGATCCGTACACGCGAACGCTCCGGCAGTCCTTCGAACGGCTGCTGAAGGGCTCGCCGTACCAGCCCTCCGCGTTCCATCCGCCTCAGGACCGCACCCAGGAAGGGACCACGGCCAACACCTTTCGCAACATCACCTTCAACATCTGCGACACGCCGCACACCACGGACACGATTCTCTTCGCGGGCCGGCACACCCAACTGCGGCAGTTCATCAACGCGTTGGGCAGGCGCGGCTGCCTGGACCGAAGGTTCACGGTGCTCACCGGTGACGAAGGGTCGTACCTCACGAGCGACAGGCAGCTGGAGACCTCCGCGCTGGGCCACAACCTGACCGTGCGCTACACCGCCCTCGCGCACTTCGACGCCTGGACCGACAACCCGCCCGCGCGGGGCGGTTCACGCGCCGACGCCCAGACCCTGACCAAGTTGCTCGCGCAGGCCAGGCACGAACCCGTCGGTCCCATCGGCGGCACCCCTCGCGACGGCGGACAGCTGACGGTCGCGTACGACGCCACGCGCCTCGCCGTGAAGGGCATCCGCCAGGCCACACCCGACGGCAGCAGGTTGCCCACCCTCGCCGACGTCGGGGACGTGTGGCCACAGCTGCGAGGCAGTCTGCGGGTCTACGGCGCGAGCGGCTGGCTCTGTCTCGACAACCACGGCAACCCGTACGACAAGGCCGTACCGATCGTCGAGCTGACCCCGGCCGGCGGCTCCAAGTTCGTACACCTGGCGTGGCCGGAAGGCAGACCACCGAAGGGCGACTGCCTGCCGCCGGCGTAGGCCGGGGCACGCGGGGATCAGAACCAGCCGTCCACTCATCCGTCGCGATGCGTCCCCGTTCACGGCACGCAAGATCGTCACAGCACCCCCTGCCGCAGAGCATGAACGACGGCGTGCACTCGGTTCCGTGGCCCGTGCCTCTCGGTCATCTCGTGCACGGTGTATTTGACGGCCCGTTCGGAGCAGTGAGGTGCCGTCGCGACTCCGTGGTGCCGGATCCGGCGGCAAGGTGCCACAGCAGGGTGATCTCCCAGGCCGTGAACGGGACGGCTCCGCTCCGGTAGCAGGATGCGCGGGACACGGATCGCGTCCGCACATCCGGGCGCCGTTGCCGCGGGGGGGGACGGGGACTCCGGAGAGCCTTCGCCGCACGGGTGAGCAGAGTCCATCGCAGGTCCGACGATCTTGATCTGCCCACCGTCGATGACGACCTCGGCACCCGTGATGTCGCCCGCCGCTCGGGAGGCCAGGAAAGGGATGAGGTCGGCGACCTCCTGCGCCTCCGTGATCCGGCCCGCGCTGATGCTCATGCCCTGAGGGACGATGGCATCGAGTGCCTCCTGCGCGGGAGCCGACGGTCGCCGCGGTGGCATCGGGGAACCCGCCCTGCACGGTCCAGAACGTGGTGCGGACCGGCCCCGGGAAGACAGCGTTGACGCAGACGCCCCGCGGGTCGAACTCCCCTGGACAGCGGTTTGTTGAGATTGGTCAATACGTAGCCGGCCGAAACTTCTCCACAGTACCGGGATCCCTTTCTCCCGCTCGCGCTCTTGCCGAACACGCCGCGCGGAAGCGGGGCGCGCAGGTACGGTCCCGGCACCTACACATTGGGGGATGAGGATGTTGGCGGAGACTTTGGTGGCCTTGGCCGCAGCCGGCGGAACAGGTGTGGTGCAGGCGGCGGGCACGGATGCGTGGCCGGGATTCCGGCAGCGGGTGGCCAGGTTGCTCGGACGCGGGGATGCGGGGCGTGAGCAGGCCGAGTCGGAGCGGCTGGATCGGACCGCGGGCGCATTGGACGCAAGCGCCGACCACGAGGCGGAGCAGACACGGATCCGGCAGCAGGCCGCCTGGCAGACGCGCTTCGAGACGTTGCTGGAGAGTCTGGACGAGGCCGGCCGTGAGCAAGTCGAGACCGAACTGCAGGCGCTGCTGGCCGAGTACGCCCCGCTTGGTGTGACCTCGGCCGGGTTGGGTGGGGTGGCTGCGGGCGGGGATGTGAATATCCGCGCGGACGGCGGGATCGCCGCCGGTGCAATCCACGGAGGAGCCCACCTGGGCACCCCTTGCACACCGGATCCGTCCCAGGGCTGAACGGACCGGGCACGGCAAGCCCACGCCTTTCTTCCACGGAGCGCGGCGATGCCGCGGTGCACATCGGTCAGGTCGTCCGAGCCGATGGCGGCATCGCCGCGAGCCGCATCGACTACCACGCTCCACCACGTATGCCGGTGCCCTTCCCGCACCAGGTCGGGCTCGTGCCCGGCACAGCCGACTGCTTCCAGGACCGCGCCGCGCTGCACACACTGGGGCGGGCGACGGCCGACGGCGGTACCGCGGTGCTGGTCGGTATGGGCGGGGTCGGCAAGACCCAACTGGCCGCCCGCCATGCCCGCACCTGCTGGGAGAGCGGTGAGCTGGACCTGCTGATGTGGGTCACCGCGACCACCCGTGAAGCGGTCATGACCGCCTACTCCAGTGCCGCGGCCGCCCTCCTGGGCGCCGACCCGGGCGACTCCGACCGCGCCGTCTCAGGGTTCCTGGTCTGGCTCGCCGCCCGATCAGCAGTCTCAGCCGGTGCCACCGATCACCGGTGGCTGATCGTACTGGACGACGTGCCCCACCTGGCCACCCTGACCGGCTTGTGGCCACCCACCACCCCGCACGGCCGCACCCTGATCACCACCCGCAACCGCGACGCCGCCTTCACCGCCCGCGGCCGCCACCGCATCGGCATCGACCTGTTCACCGACGCCGAGGCCACCAACTACCTCACCGCCAAACTCACCACACACCACCGCCACGACGACCCAGCCCACATCCAGGGTCTGGCCCGCGACCTGGGACACCTGCCCCTGGCCCTGGCCCTGGCCCAGACCGTCCCCTACATGGTCAACAAACACCTGGACTGCGCCGCCTACCGTCAGCGCCTGGCCGACCACCGCCGCACGCTGCCCACACTGTTGGCCGACCCCACCGGACTGCCCGACGACCAGCGCGACACCGTCGCCGCCGCCTGGCGGCTGTCCATCGACCTCGCCGACCAACTGCCCCCCGTAGGACTGGCGAGCCCTTTACTGCGGCTGGCTGCAATGCTCGTCCCCTACGGCATCCCCGCCGATGTGCTGACCAGCCCGGCCGCCCTGGCCCACCTCTCCGCTCACCGCAGGACGCCGGCCGGTCCGGCAGTTCTCCAGGCGCTGGATCCGGATGAGGGCATCAGCGTCGAGGACGTCACGGATGCACTGGGAAACCTGCATCAGCTGAGCCTGATCGACTACACCCCCGATGTCGCCCCTCAGACCGTGCGGATCCACCAGCTCGTCCAACGCGCCACTCGCGACCGGCTCACCGGCCACGACCGCCACGAGCTCGCCCGCACCGCCGGCGACGCCCTGACCGCTGCCTGGCCCGACGTCGAACGTGACACCCACCTTGCCCAGGCCCTGCGGTCCAACACCACCACCCTCGTCCGGCATGGCGAAGATGCCCTGTACCAGCCCCACGTGCACCCGATACTTTTCCGCGCCGGCACCAGCCTCGGCGAAGCCGGGCAGATCACGACAGCCACCGCCTATTACCGGCACCTGACCCAGACCGCCCGCCACCGTTTGGGCCCGGACCATCTCGACACTCTCACCGCCCGGGGCCACCTCGCCTACTGGCGTGGGCATGCGGGCGACGCAGCAGGCGCCGCGAGCACCATGGCCGAACTGCTGGCCGATGTCGAGCGGGTGCTCGGTCACGACCATCCCAACGCCTTCGCCACCCGGCACCACCTCGCACGGTGGCGTGGGCAGGCGGGAAATGCGGCGAGCGCCGCGACTGCCTTCGCACACCTGCTGACCGACGTCGAGCGGGTACTGGGTCCGGACCACCCCCACACCCTCGCCACCCGCGGTCACCTCGCCTACTGGCAGGGGCATGCGGGCGACGCAGCAAGTGCCGCGCGCACCATGGCCCAACTGCTGACCGACGCCGAGCGGGTATTCGGCCCCGACCATCCAGGCACTCTCATCGCCCGGGGTCACCTCGCGCGGTGGCAGGGGCATGCGGGAGATACGACCGGCGCCGTGAGCGCCATGGCCGAACTGCTCACCGACCGGGTCCGGGTGCTCGGCCCCGACCACCCCGACACCCTCGCCACCCTCGCCACCCGGGGCGACCTCGCCCACTGGCGCGAGAAGAACAACTGGAGTCCGTGCCAGTGAGGCAGCCGTCGACCAGGTCGGGGGACCGTCGTCGGTCAGGATGATGCCGGCCGGTGGAACCAACCGTCCCGTCGCGCCTCGCCCTCACCGTCGTCGCCGACGACAGTGGTGCGGCCATCGCCGCCGGGCCCTGGTTGTGCCCGCCACTCACGACGGCATGACACACCGAGCCGTCCGCGCGCAGTCCGGTCACGTCCGGAGAGGACCCGGTCACGGGCAGGTACGTCCTGGACCCTCACGCCCAGGACCACGAACGGCTCGTCCAACACTCCGAAACGCTCATCACCTGGGCCGCGATCACGCTCATGACCAGACGACTCACCTGGAAGCGAGCCCGTCCAGCCTCCCCGCCGACGACACGGCCGGACCAGCCGGCACAGGTCGTCGCCTAGCTACTTATCGGCATCCGCGCCGCCCTTCTCGCGCCACTCATCTTCGAGGATGCTGAACATTACGGAGTCTCGCCAACCGTCCCGGATCAGCGCGGTGTGACGATGACGTCCTTCGCACATCATGCCGAGCTTGCCGAGCACCCGTGCAGACCCGAGGTTCCGCGGGTCACAGGTGGCACAGATGCGGTGGAGCCCGAGGTCCTCGAACCCTCGCGCAAGTAGTTCCTTTCCGATCGCCGTTCCGACGCCCTGTCCCCAGACCCGGGGATGCACGGCATAGGTGATCTCGCCTTGACGTTGCCCTCGGCTCCGGACGTGGAGCTCGCCCATGCCGACTACGTCGTCCTCGACACGCGCTGCAAAAGCGAACCGCTGCTGAGGTGCGTGTGCCCAGGCCTCGACCGCGGTCGCCACGAACGCGCGCGTTTGCTCTTCGGTGTTCGGTCCCCAGGTCTGGAAGCGGCAGACCTGGGCGAGGGAGGCCCAGGAGTGGACAGCTCGCCAGTCTGCGAGCTCGATTCTGCTCAAGGTCACCGAATGTCGAACCACAAGATGACCTTGCCAGCTGCGGTCGCGCCGATCCACCGGTTCAAAAAACCAGGCACTCAGTCGATGCAGAACTCGTTCCCCTCGATGTCCAGCATGGGAATGCAGGACTCGTTCTCCCCGTCGGCGTACAGCGTCCGCACGTGAGTCGCGCCGAGTGCGACCAGTCGTGCGCACTCGGCTTCGAGCGCGGCGAGGCGCTCGTCCCCCACGAGCCCGGTGCCGACCCGGACGTCGAGATGCACCCGGTTCTTGACGACCTTGCCCTCGGGGACGCGCTGGAAGTACAGGCGCGGGCCCACACCTGAGGGGTCACTGCAGGCGAACCATGCCCCCTGCTTCTCAGCGGGCAGGTCGCGGTTGGCCTCCTCCCAGCTGGTGAATCCCTCCGGTGGCGGCGGTGCGACGTACCCCAGCACCTCGCACCAGAAGCGGGCGACGCGCTCCGGGTCCGCGCAGTCGAAAGTCACTTGGAACTTCTTGATCGCTGACATCGGCGCACCGTACCGCGCCCAAGGGGGACCCTGCCGCTCATTTCCGCAAGGCAACAGCGAGCAGGGCGGCTGACGGGATGCGGGATCCGGGAGGATCCCTGATCCGGGAGGGACCTTGCCCAATTCGGGATCGGTGTGCGATGTTGAATCCATCGAGTTCATGGAAACGTTTCCACAAGGAGGTGGGGCGAGTGGCCACGATCAAGGATGTCGCCGCACGGGCCGGGGTAGCGCTCGGTACCGCGTCCCGGGTGCTCAGCGGCAGCAGCCAGACCTCGGCCGACTCCCGCTCCCGCGTGCTCGCCGCCGCGGCCGAACTGGGGTACATCGCCAACGGCCCGGCCCGTTCCCTGCGGCGCGCCCGGACCGACGTACTGGGGCTGCTCGTCTCGGACATCCGCAACCCGTTCTTCTCCGAGCTGGCGCACGCCGCCGAGCAGGAGGCCCGCCACCACGGCTACACCGTGCTGCTGGCCAACGCGAACGAGGACGCCGAACAGGCCGACGCCTATCTGCGGACCTTCGCCGGCCAACGTATCGACGGCCTGCTGTTCTCGCCGCAGAGCACCGTCTCGCCGCAGCTCGCGGCCACGCTCGCGTCCGGACTGCCCCTCGTGTTCCTCAACCGCAGGATCGAGGGCGTCGACGCACCCCTGTACGGCACGGACAACGCGCAGGGCGTGGAGCAGGTGCTCGCCTGGCTGCGGAGCCGGGGCCACCGCGACGTCGCCTTCGTCGGCGGCCCGGACACGATCTCCACCGGCGCCGAGCGCCGCGCCGCCTACCTCGCCGGGCGTCAGGCGCACGGCATCAGCACCGATGACCGGCTGCTGGACGCGGGTGACTTCCTGGCGGGCGGGGCGGCCGAGGCCATGTCCCGCATCCTCGACCAGGACGTCCCCTTCACGGCCGTGTTCGGCGCGAACGGTCTGACCACCCTGGGCGTCGTGCGTGCGCTGCGCGAGCGGCTCGGTGCGGAGCGGGCCGCCCGCATCGAGATCGTCTCCTTCGACGACCTCGACTGGTTCGAGTTCGCCTCGCCGCCCATCAGCGCGGTCCGCAACGACGCGTCGACGATCGGCCGGCTCGGTGTACGAGGGCTCGTCGACCTCATCGCCGGCCGCCCGGCCCCCGGCCGGCGCGTCCCCACCACCTTCGCCGACCGCGCCCTGCCGGCCGTCCGATGAGGGCCCGAACCCCCGTTGGCGGCACCGGCAGCGGCCTCCCCGACTCCCCCAGCCGTGCGGCCGTGCGACGCGCTGATGCCAGGCGCACAGCGCACGGTTTCCGTCAGGACCGCCGACCGCTCTTACGCGCTCGTGCGGCCTTCGACCGACGCCACCTGCCGCACGCACCCCTCCGCGACCACGCACCCCTCCGCCACCCGGCCGAGCACCGCACCGTTCGTCCGCCACCGGGCGGAGCCGCAGTGCGCCCGCCCTGAAAGGAACAAGTCATGAAGGTCGCCCTCGGCGCGGACCACGCCGGTTTCGCGCTCAAGGACACCGTCCGCCAGGCCATCGAGGCCCTCGGACATGAAGTGATCGACTGCGGCACCCACAACGGTGACCCGGTGGACTTCCCGGACATCACCCGCACCACCTGCGAGGTGGTGCTCTCCAAAACCGCCGTTCGTGCCGTGCTCGTCTGCGGCACCGGCCAGGGAGCCGTCATGGCCGCCAACAAGCTGCCCGGCATCCGCTGCGGTCTCGCCCACGAGCCCTACTCCGCCCATCAGGCCGTCGAGCACGACGACGCCAACGCCATCGCCATGGGGGCCTGGCTGGTCCCCCACGCGCTGGTGCCCGACATCGTGCGCGAGTTCCTCGGCGCCGTCTTCGACGACGACGAGGAAACCCGCCGCCGGGTCGCCAAACTGAACGCGCTCGACGCTCTGACCCCGGCCCCCTGACGACCGCCCGAGCTGCCCGGCCCCTCCCCCGCTGAACAGGTCGGCTCTTCCGTTCCCTGTCACGAACGCCCTGCCCGCGGCCGGCCACGCCGGGCTCCTCCTCGGCATGCCCGAAACCCCCGCGCGCGGGACTCCGCCGCCTCCCCTCGCACGGCCCCGTCCTCCCCACGCGCGGTCCGATCCTCCTCGCGCGCAGACGTCGGAGCCGTGATCCGGTGCCCCTTCAAGGAGAACTCCCATGTCCACCAGCGCCCCCACCCGCCGGCGGAGCGTGCTCGGCTCCAAGGACCGCGTCAAGACCGCGGTCGCCGCCGCCTTCGGCACGAGTGTCGAGAACTACGACTTCATCGCGTACGGCACCGCCTCCGCGCTCTACTTCGGTGCGGTCTTCTTCCCCGAGAGCGACCGGCTCGTCGGCACCCTGCTCTCCTTCGCCACCCTCGCGGTCGGCTTCGTGATGCGCCCGCTCGGGGGCGCCGTCGGCGGCTACTTCGCCGACAAGCACGGCCGCAAACCCGTCCTCGTCGCGGCCATGACCGTCATGGGCGCCGCCACCTTCCTCATCGGGGCGCTGCCGACCTACGGGCAGGTGGGTGTGCTCGCACCGATCCTGCTCGTGGCCCTGCGCATGATCCAGGGCCTCGCGTTCGGCGCCGAGTGGGGCGGGGCGATCACCATGGCCTACGAGCACGCGCCGTGGCACCGCCGCGGTATGTTCGCCGCGATACCCCAGGCAGGCAACCCGCTGGGGATTGCCCTGGCCAGCGGTGTGTTCGCGTGGAGCTCGACCCTCGACGGGAGCTGGCAGTGGCGGACGCCCTTCCTGCTCAGCGCCGTCATGGTGATCGTCGCGCTGATCGTGCGCTCCCGGCTCACCGAGTCCCCCGAGTTCCAAGAGGCCCAAGCCACCGGCAGCACCGAGAAGAACCCGTTCCTCGCCACGCTCTGCGACGACTGGCGCGGCATCCTGCGGGTCATCGCCCTGCGCGTCGTCGAGTCCTTCGCGTACTACTCCACCGCGACCTATCTGCTCAGCTACATCACCGACCGGCACCCCGGCCTCAGGTCCGTCGCGCTCGGCGCGATCACCGCCGCCAGCATCCTCGCCATCGCGGTCACCTTCCTCGCCGGCGCACTCACCGACCGCATCGGACGACGTCCCCTCTACATCGCGGGCTGTACGGCGGCGATCCTCTTCGCCTTCCCGATGTACCTGCTCACCAACACCGCACAACCCGCCCTGGTCGTCACGGTGTTCATCATCGGCATCGGTCTCGTCCACGCATGTCTCACCGGCACCCAGGGCTCCCTGCTCACCGAGCAGTTCCGTACCGCGACCCGTACCTCGGGGGCCTCACTCGGCTACCAGCTCGCCGCGGCCATCGGCGGCTTCGCACCCCTGCTCGCCGCCGCTCTGGTGGGATTCTTCGGCTGGCCCGGCGCCGCGCTGCTCTACCTCGGCGCCGCCGTGATCGGCCTCCTCGGCATCCTCGTCACCAAGGAGACCTGGGGCCGCCAGGAGCGGGAGCGCGTGCTCGCCCTCGTCGCGGAGGAAGACCGCGCCCGGACCGCTTCGGGAACACCGACGGGCGTCACCACGGGCTGATCGCGGACGGCGCTGAGGCCGACCGTCCCCATGGGACCGGGCCGGTCATTCGCCCGGCCCGGTCCCCGGTCCCGGACTTCCGGGACCCTGCCCCCCTCGTCCCGCATCCGTGGATCCCCCTCCTCGGCGGGCCGTGCGAAGACAGTGGCACGACCGGACTGTGGGGAGTCTGAAGGTTCCTGAAAGCCC
>NZ_JBHWZP010000268.1:0-13161 GCF_042728395.1 Streptomyces sp. NPDC060205 | reverse complement strand
TCTTTCAGGGGCGCGAGGAACTGCGCGGGTGAGCCCCGCCCAGCCCGCAGCCGGGGTCTTTCAGGGGCGCGAGGAACTGCGCGCCCAGCCCCCACGCACCCGCACCCGAAGTCATCCAGGTCATCCAGGTCATCCAGGGGCGCGGGGAACGGCGCAGTCTTTTGTCTTTCAGGGGCGCGGGGAACTGCGCGAGCAACCCCCACCGGACCCGCACCCGACGCCCGGGCCGCAGCCCACCCCTACTCGGCCTCCGACGCCTCCAAGGCGTCCAGGGCCTCCGTGGCGTCCGGGGCCTCCAAGGCCTCGGAGTCCGACGGAGCCGAAGGAGCCAAGGGCAACTCCGCCGCCAGCGCCGCAGCAGCCTGCACCAAAGGCAGCGCGAGCAACCCCCCCGCCCCTTCCCCCACCGTCACCCCATGCGAAAGCAGCGGTTCGAGCGCCATCCGGTCGAACGCCTTCGCCTGCGCCGGCTCCCCACTGCTCTGCCCCGCCAGCCACCAGTCCGGCGCCCGGAAGGCGACCCGCTGCCCGACCAGCGCGCAGGCTGCGGACACGACCCCGTCGAGCACGACGGGCGTCTTGCGCACAGCGCTCTGCAGCAGGAACCCGGTGATCGCGGCGAGATCGGCCCCGCCCACCGTCGCGAGCAGCTGCAACTGGTCCCCGAGCACGGGCCGAGCGCGACGCAACGCGTCGCGAACCGCCGCGCACTTGCGCATCCACGCGAGGTCGTCGATCGCCCGCCCCCCGCGCCCGGTCACCACCGACGCGTCGGTCCCGCACAGCGCGGCGACCAGTACGGCCGCCGCGGTCGTCCCGCCGACGCTCACGTCCCCGAGGACGACGAGATCGGTCCCGGAGTCGGCCTCCTCGTCCGCGACGGCGACCCCCGCCCGGAACGCGGCCTCCGCCTCCTCCAGGGTCAGCGCGTCCTCGATGTCGATCCGCCCGGACCCGCGCCGCACCCGGTGCCGTACGACCTCGTCGGGCAGGCTCTCGGGCGCGCAGTCGAGGGCCATGTCCACCACGCGCAGGGGCACCCCGAGCCGCCGGGCCAGTACCGACACGGGGCTCGCGCCCTCCAGCACGGCGCGCACCAGGTCGTCCGCGCTCCCGGCGGGCCGCGCCGAGACGCCCAGTCCGGCGACCCCGTGGTCGCCCGCGAACAGCACCACGCGCGGACGCTCGATCGCCCGCACCGGCACGGCCGCCTGCGCGGCGGCCAGCCACTCACCGAGTTCGTCCAGGCGTCCCAGTGACCCGGGCGGCACGACCTGGCGCTCCCGGCGCGCCTCGGCGTCACGGCGTACGCCACCGTCGGGGCGCTCGATCAGGTCGGTGAAGTCGTCGAGATTAAGCGAGCTCATTCGCCGAACAGTACCGGCAGTGATCCGGCCGGGATCCTGACGGGCGGTCAGTGGTCCGCGCGGGGTGGGCGGGTCAAAGACGGTGATCGCATGTGTGCCGGTTTGCAGTGGATTGTCATACCGGTTTGTATCGGCTGGTAGCGGCTCATATCAGCCTCTACAGGGTCTTACCCCGTCGGACCGGCAGGAGCAGACAGACCATGCCCCCCACACCCGTCACACCCCCGACCCCGGCCACACCCCCCACGCCGCCTCCCGCAGCCGTCACGACGGCCGGCCAGCAGTCCACTGCCCAGCAGCCCACTGCCCGGCAGTCCGCCGCCCCGCAGTCCGTCGCCCAGCGCCGTGCCGCCTATCTGGGGGAGCTGGCCCAGGGCACCGACCGCTTCCACGAACCGCGCAGACCCGACTGCCCCTGGTGCGGCTCGGCGCGGTTGCGCACCCGGCTGCGTACCCCCGACCTGCTCCAGCACAAGCCGGGCACCTTCGTCGTCGACGAGTGCGAGGACTGCGCCCACGCCTTCCAGAACCCCCGTCTGACCACCGAGGGCCTCGCCTTCTACTACCGCGACTTCTACGAGAACCAGGACAGCGGCGCCGAACGACAGGGGCACGACGGCGAACGCCACGAGCACGAGAGCTTCGCCGAGCGGACCCTGCGCTCCCGGGCCGGCCGCCGCCGTCACGAGGCCGCGGCCCGCTCGATGCTCCCGTTCCCGGAGCCCGAGAGCTGGCTGGACGTCGGGACGGGACACGGCCACTTCCCGGCGGCGGCCAAGGAGTTGTTCACGTACACGTCCTTCGACGGGCTCGATCCCACCTCACGCGTCGACAAGGCCCTGGCGGCGGGCCGCGTCGAGGAGGCGCACCGCGGCCGGCTGCCCGACCTGGCCGGCCGGCTGCGCGCCCGCTACGACGTGGTCAGCATGTTCCACCACCTGGAGCACAGCCCCGACCCGCGCGAGGAACTGCGCGCCGCGCTCGCCGTACTGCGCCCCGGCGGTCATCTGCTCGTCGAAGTACCGGACCCGGACTGCGCGTTCGGCGCGCTGCTCGGCAAATGGTGGGTGTCGTACTGCCAGCCGCAGCACCTCCACCTGATGCCGCTGCGCAACCTGCTCGACGAACTCGACGAACTGGGCTGCTCGGTCGTCTCCACCGACCGCCGCGAGCCGCACGTCCCGTACGACCTGACCGGCGCCCTCGCGCTGGCGATCGGCAACCGGCTGCCGGGCGGGGACGAGCCCTGGCGCCCCGCCCCGCCGACCGACCTCCAGCGCACCCTGCGCACGGCCCTCACCCGGGCCACCGCGCCGCTGCTCGCCTCCGCGTTCGTCCTGGACCACGCCCTGGCACCGCTCCTGCGCCGCACCCGCTTCTCGAACGCGTACCGGATCATCGCCCGCAAGAACCCGCGCGAGCACCCGGGCGAGAATCCGGGCGGGGCCTCTGACTTCGACGCGGCCTCGCTCTGACCGGCCTCAGCCCTTCAGGGTGACCGCCTGGCCCGCCACCACCAGCAGCACGTGCTCGCACTCGGTCGCGAACGCCGTGTTGAGGCGGCCCAGTTCGTCGCGGTAGCGGCGGCCCGAGGGGGTGGCGGGGACGATCCCGGAACCGACCTCGTTGGAGACGGCGACCACCGTGCGGCGCGACTCGCGGACGGCGGCCGTCAGCTCCTCGACGCGCGCCCGCAGCACCCGCTCGCCGCCGCCCGCCCATTCGGCGTCGTCCCACGCGTTCGCGGAGTCCATCGCGTCCGTCAGCCACAGCGACAGACAGTCGATGAGCAGCGCGGGCCCGTCCTCCTTCAGCAGGGGTACGAGGTCGCAGGTCTCGGCGGTACGCCAGGAGCCGGGACGCCGCTCGCGGTGCGCGTGCACCCGGGCCGCCCACTCCCCGTCGCCGTTGCGGGCGCCGCCCGTCGCCACGTACAGCACGTCGGGGAAGGCCTCAAGCCGTCGCTCGGCCTCCACCGACTTGCCCGACCGGGCCCCGCCGAGGACCAGCGTCCGGCGCGGTACGTCGGGCACGTCCTCGTACACCCCGACGGTCAGCGTCCTGCCGTCCGGGACCGTCCGCGCCCCCGCCGCCGCGAGGCGTCGCCGCAGCTCCCGGCCCTGCGGCACGTCGTGGTCCAGATGCACCGCGATCACATCGGTGGCGGGCCCGACCGCACCCACCAGCCGCAGCCGGGCCAGCGCGTCCGGCCGCCCGACGACATCGCCGACCACCATGTCGTACGTCTCGGTCGTCTCGTCCAGGCCCGCGGGGGCCGCGCCCGGCGGCAGGTAGAGCAGCCGCTGCCCGTCGGGGCCCGTGACCGCGTACCCGGTGCCCGGCGCGTCCATCGACAGCGCCCGTACCCGATGGCCCGTCAGCAGCGTCAGCTCCCGGCCGTCCGGCACGCGCCCCGGCTGCGGCAGCCCCGCCGGTACCTCCACGGCGGGTCCGTCGTGCGGGTGCGACAGCAGGACCTGGCGCACCCCGCCCAGCGAATGCCCGGCCCGGGCCGCCGCGAACGCCGCCCCGGGGGTCAGATCCAGCAGCAGCACCCCGTCCACCAGGAGGGACGTGGCCGCGCGGGCGTCCGCGCCGAGCGCCACCGCGCACACGGCGCACGAACAATCGGGCCTGGGCAGCCCCATGGGCCCGCCGGTACCAAGCAGAGTCACTTCCACGGGCCCGATTTTCCCGTGCCGGCGCGGCTCGTGCCCGTCAGGGGGTGCACAAGGGCGCACGTCGAGCGGGGCACGGACGAGCGCGCGAGCGGAGCGCGCGCACCCACCACCGGCACCCCAGGGTTCTCGACCTGCACTTTTGAACACCGGACCAGCAACGGAGCGCCTAGGCTGACGGCGAGAGCCCGATCTTGCTCGGTATTTTGGGAACTTTTGGGAGGCTGACATGGCGGCATGGACGTGGCGGTTCGAGAAGGCCGACGGGACGGAAGTCCAGCCCGCGGTCCAGCCCGAGGAGTTCACCACCCAGGGCGACGCGGAGTCCTGGCTCGGCGAGAACTGGAAGGAGCTGGCCGAGGGGGGAGCGGACCAGGTCCGCATCTTCGAGGACACCACGGAGATCTACGGCCCGATGAGCCTGCACGCCGAGGCGTCCTGACCTCGTAGATCCGTACGGGTCCACGGGGCGCGCACAAGCCCACGAGGTCCGTACGGGTCCTCGTGGGCCCGTGCGAGCCCTTCTGGTCCGTGCGAGTCCTTCTGGTCCGTACGAGTCCTTCTGGTCCGTACGAGTGAGAGGCCGCGACCGTACGAACCGGTCGCGGCTTCTTGCCGTCCGGCCGGGCGCCCGACCTGACCGGCCGGGCGGTGAAGGACAGCGCGAGGCTTCAGCCCCGTACGCCGCACAGGTGCAGCAGCGCCGCCACCCGGCGGTAGGGGTCGGTCCGGCCGGCCCGCTCCTCGGCGGCCAGCAGGGCGTCCACGTCGTCCGGCACCGCCGCGTCGTCGGCGGCCGTGTCCGTGAAGACCCGCACCCCGTACCAGGCGTGCAGCGGCGCGCCGATCCCGGCGAGGGTGCCGGTGAGGGTGTCGAGCCCGTCGGCGCGGACGTCGAGCCCGAGCCGGTTGGTGTACGTGCTGGTGTCGAAGGCGGTCAGCGTCCGCGCCCAGTCGCCGGCCAGCCCCGGCCGCATGGCCAGCGCGTCGGCGTTGCGCACCAGCAGGGACAGCAGACCGCCGGGGGCCAGCATCCGGGCGAGCCCCGCGAGCAGCGCGTCGGGCTCCTCGACGTACATCAGTACGCCGTGGCACAGCACCACGTCGAAGCTGCCGGGCAGGAAGTGCACCCCGGTGTCGCGTCCGTCGCCCTCGACGATCCTGACCCGGCCGCGGATGCCCTCGGGCTCGGCGGCCAGGGACTCACGGGCCACGGCGATCATGGTGGAGTCCTGCTCGACGCCGGTCACCTGGTGCCCGGCGCGGGCCAGCCGAAGGGCCTGCGTGCCCTGGCCCATCCCCACGTCGAGCACACGCAGCCGCTGCCCGACGGGGAACCGCCCGGCTATCTGCTCGTCGAGCTGCCGGGCCACCAGCTCCTGCCGTACGACATCACGCAGACCGCCCAGCTTGCTCAGCCAGGCATCCGCCGCGCCTCCCGAGAAAGGTGCCGCGCTCAGGGCCGCTCTCCGCGCTTGACCTGCGGCTTCGGCAGCCGGAGGCGACGCATCTGGAGGCTGCGCATCAGCGCGTACGCGACGGCGCCGCGGCGGGGCTCGTCCGGGAAGCGCGCGGCCAGCTGCTTCTTCAGGCGGATCGCGATCCCGATCGAGTCGAGCACGATCAGCACGATCACGAAGAGCCACATCAGCAGCGCGACGTTCTGCAGCTGCGCGATGCGGACCATGCTCAGGACGAGGATGACCACCGCGAGCGGCAGGAAGAACTCGGCGATGCAGAACCGCGAGTCGATGAAGTCACGCGCGAGCTTGCGCACCGGGCCCTTGTCACGGGCGGGCAGATAACGCTCGTCGCCGCTGGCCAGCGCCTGGCGCTGCTTCTCCATGTGGGCGCGGCGCTCGTCGCGCTGGCGCTTGGAGGCCTCCTTGCGCGACGTCGGCGTATTGGCGACGCTGCGGCGCTGGGACTGGGCCTCACTGCGCTTGGGAGTGGGCCTGCCCTTGGGGGCCTGCGGGTCACGGATCTGAGGGGAGTCGGTCACCGACGCCTTGTCGGCGTGGGCCTTCTCGTCTTTGGCGCGGCTACGGAACACAAAACCCAAGGGTAAGGGGTGCGAAGGCATGGACGTCGGCCGAGTGGGGAACGATCCGGCAACACCGGTCGTCTGTAGGGGGACAGGAGACCTGAAAAGGGGTGGTGGTGTGCGGTTGCGCGTGCCGGCCCCGGGACGACTCCGGGGCCGATCCGGACCGAATCCGGAGCGACCCCTGGGGGGACACCTACTCCCTACGCCGGAGCAAGATCGTCGTCAGTCGTCCTTGGGGATGAGCGCATCCGTCCCCGAACAGTGCGGTAATGGATGCAGGGCCCGTACTGTGGGTTCTGTTGCAGTCGCTGGAGCCGGAGTCCGTCAGAAGGGGGCGCGCGAAGCCCATGAGCGGTGTCATGAAGCGTATGGGGATGATCTTCCGCGCGAAGGCGAACAAGGCCCTTGACCGGGCCGAGGACCCGCGCGAAACCCTCGACTACTCGTACCAGAAACAGCTGGAGCTGCTGCAGAAGGTGCGCCGCGGCGTCGCCGACGTGGCGACCTCCCGCAAGCGCCTGGAGCTGCAGCTCAACCAGCTCCAGGGCCAGTCCTCCAAGCTGGAGGACCAGGGCCGCAAGGCGCTCGCGCTGGGCCGTGAGGACCTCGCCCGTGAGGCGCTGTCCCGCCGTGCCGCCCTCCAGCAGCAGGTGACCGACCTGGAGACGCAGCACCAGACCCTCCAGGGCGAGGAGGAGAAGCTCACCCTCGCCGCGCAGCGGCTCCAGGCCAAGGTCGACGCCTTCCGCACCAAGAAGGAGACGATCAAGGCCACGTACACGGCCGCCCAGGCGCAGACCCGGATCGGGGAGGCCTTCTCCGGCATCTCCGAGGAGATGGGCGACGTCGGGATGGCCATCCAGCGGGCCGAGGACAAGACCGCGCAGCTCCAGGCGCGGGCCGGGGCCATCGACGAACTGCTCGCCTCCGGCGCGCTCGACGACCACTCCGGGCTCGCCAAGGACGACATCCAGAGCGAGCTGGACCGGCTGTCCGGGGGGACGGACGTCGAGCTCGAACTGCAGCGGATGAAGGCCGAGCTGGCCGGGGGGTCTTCCTCCCAGCAGGCGATCGAGGGCGGTCAGGGGCAGACTCAGTCCCAGCAGCAGTCGAAGTCGGACACGCCGCGCTTCGACAAGCAGTAGCAGCCGGTCGCACGACCGTCCCACGCCGAGGAGGGCGTCATGATCGTACGGATCATGGGGGAGGGGCAGGTGAGGCTGGACGACGGGCACCTCGCCGAGCTGAACGAGCTGGACGACGAGCTCCTGGCGGAGACCCGGGCCGGGGACGAGGAGGGGTTCCGGCGGACGCTGGGGGCGCTGCTCGACGCGGTACGTCGTCTGGGGGCGCCGCTCCCTGACGACTCGCTGGAGCCCTCGGAGCTGATCCTCCCGTCCCCGGACGCCACGCTGTCGGAGGTCCGAGCCCTCCTGACAGACGACGGCCTCCTCCCCGGCTGACGCTTCCCTCGCCCCCGCCGCCCCTACCCGTCCCGTCACTGACTCGGGGGCGCTGCCCCCGAACCCCCGGTCCTCAAACGCCGGACGGGCTGAACCACCCAGGGGCGCGGGGAACGGCGCGATCAACCCCCACCGTCCGGCAGCCAACTCTCTCCGTGCAGCCCCACCCCCCTAGGGGCGCGGGGAACGGCGCGACAAGCCCCCACCGTCCGGCGGTCGACTGTCTCCGCGAGGCCGCACCCCCTTAGGGGCGCGGGGAACTGCGCGACAAGCCCCCACCGAAGCCGCACAGGACGCACCGCGCAAGGCGCACCCCCTCTTCGTTCCGCCCCCGCCAGGGCCCCCGTACCGTAAAGAACCGTGAGCACACTGACGCGCGCAAGGACCTGGCTGCGGTCCCACCCCCTCGTCGCCGACGGCACCCTCGCCGCCGCGGTCCTCGCGTGCATGCTGGCCGGCTCCTTCGCGGAGCCGAACGGCCGGCACGGCGGCACGATGTGGGGCACCCGCGCCCCCGACGCCCTCGGCCTCACCCTCATGCTGCTCGCCGCGACCACCCTGATCCTCCGCCGCAGATACCCGATCTGGGTCCTGGCCGCGACCGGCGCCCTGTCCGTCGTGGAGTTCGTGACCGGCGACCCCCGCGCCCCCGTCGCCATGTCCGCCGTGGTCGCCCTCTACACCGTCGCCGCCGCGACCGACCGCCCCACCACCTGGCGCGTGGGCCTGCTCACGATGACGGTCCTGACCGCCTTCGCGATGCTGGCGGGCCCCCTGCCCTGGTACGCCCAGGAGAACCTGGGCATCTTCGCCTGGACGGGCATGGCCGCCGCCGCGGGCGACGCGGTCCGCAGCCGCCGCGCCTTCGTGCACGCCATCAGGGAGCGCGCCGAGCGGGCCGAACGCACCCGCGAGGAGGAGGCCCGCCGCCGCGTCGCGGAGGAACGCCTGCGCATCGCCCGCGATCTGCACGACGTCGTCGCCCACCACATCGCCCTGGTCAACGTGCAGGCCGGAGTCGCCGCGCACGTCATGGACAAGCGTCCCGACCAGGCGAAGGAGGCCCTCGCCCACGTCCGCGAGGCCAGCCGCTCCGCGCTGAACGAACTGCGCGCCACGGTCGGCCTGCTGAGGCAGTCGGGCGACCCGGAGGCCCCCACGGAACCGGCTCCGGGCCTGCACCGCCTCGAAGAGCTGGTCGGTACCTTCCGCAGCGCGGGCCTGCCCGTCGAAGTGGCCCGCACCGACCAGGGCACGGCCCTGCCGGCGGCCGTCGACCTGGCCGCGTACCGCGTCATCCAGGAGGCCCTCACCAATGTGCGCAAGCACGCGGGCCAGGAGGCGAAGGCCGAGGTCAGCGTCGTACGCGTGGGCCCGAACGTGGAGATCACCGTCCTGGACAACGGCCCCGGCGACGACGCGCCCGCCCGCCTGGAGGAGAACGGCGGCCACGGACTGCTCGGCATGCGCGAGCGGGTCACCGCGCTCGGCGGCACCTGCAGCGCGGGACCCCGATACGGAGGCGGCTTCCGGGTGCATGCGATCCTGCCGGTCAAGAGCCGTGCCGGAGCCACCGCGTCCGCGACCGAGGCAGCCAAGGGGAACCCCGTATGACGATCCGTGTCCTGCTCGCCGACGACCAGGCCCTGCTGCGCAGCGCCTTTCGCGTCCTGGTCGACTCCGAGCCCGACATGGAGGTCGTCGGTGAGGCCTCGGACGGCGCGGAGGCGGTACGCCTCGCCCGCGAGGAGCGGGCCGACGTCGTGCTGATGGACATCCGGATGCCCGGTACGGACGGGCTCGCCGCGACCCGCCTCATCAGCGCCGACCCCGGCCTCGCCCATGTGCGCGTCGTCATGCTGACGACCTTCGAGGTCGACGAGTACGTGGTGCAGTCGCTGCGCGCCGGCGCCTCCGGCTTCCTCGGCAAGGGCTCCGAGCCGGAGGAACTGCTCAACGCCATCCGCGTCGCGGCGGCCGGCGACGCCCTGCTGTCGCCCGCCGCCACCAAGGGGCTGATCGCGAAGTTCCTCGCGCAGGGCGGCGACGACGACCGCGACCCCGCCCGCGCCGAACGCCTCGAAGCGCTCACCGTCCGCGAGCGCGAGGTCCTCGTCCAGGTCGCCGGCGGGCACTCCAACGACGAGATCGCCGAGCGTCTGGAAGTCAGCCCGCTCACCGTGAAGACGCACGTCAACCGGGCCATGGCCAAGCTGGGAGCCCGCGACAGGGCCCAACTCGTGGTGATCGCCTACGAGTCCGGACTGGTACGCCCAAGGGTGGAGTGAGCTCCACCCGTACGTACTGCGGGCGCGGTATGCGCCGTATAAGGAAACGGGACCTGGGGGCGAGGGGAGTGGCCCCGCCCATGGCTCAGAGTGATAGGCGGATGCTCACATGAGCCCATCGCGCCGCTCCTCACACACAGGCAACAGCCTCCAGACACACAGGCAACAGCCTCAAGCCACAGAAGAGAGACCCGCCACCCATGTCCTGGCTGTCCCGCTTCAGCCTCGCCCAGCGTGCCCTCATCGGGCTGATGTCGATCATCGCGCTCGTCTTCGGGGCGATAGCGATACCGCAACTCAAGCAGCAGCTGCTGCCCACCATCGAACTGCCCGTGGTGTCGGTCCTGGCGCCGTACCAGGGCGCGTCCCCCGACGTGGTCGAGAAGCAGGTCGTCGAGCCCATCGAGGACAACCTCGAAGCGGTCGACGGGATCTCCGGCGTCACCTCCACGGCCAGCGAGGGCAACGCCCTGATCATGGCCTCCTTCGACTACGGCAACGACTCCGCCCGGATCGTCGCCGACGTCCAGCAGGCCGTGAACCGCGCCCGCGTCCAGCTCCCGGACGACGTGGACCCGCAGGTGGTCGCCGGCTCGACCGACGACATCCCGACCGTGGTCCTCGCCGTCACCTCCGGCAAGGACCAGCAGGCCCTCTCGGACCAGCTGGACCGTACGGTCGTCCCCGCGCTGAAGGACATCGACGGCGTCGCCCAGGTCACGGTCGACGGCGTACGGGACCTTGAGGTCGCGGTCACGCCCGACGACGCGAAGCTGGCGAAGGCGGGACTGACCACGGCCGCGCTCGGCCAGGCCCTCCAGGCGGGCGGCGCGACCGTACCGGCCGGATCCTTCGACGAGGACGGCAGCAACCGCACCGTCCAGGTCGGCGGCGGCTTCACCTCGCTCCAGCAGATCGAGGACCTGATGGTCACCGGCGAGGGCGGCAAGAAGCCCGTACGCCTCGGAGCCGTCGCGACCGTCGAGGAGAAGCCCGCCAGGACGGAGTCCATCACCCGCACCGACGGCAAGCCCAGCCTCGCCGTCTCCGTCACCATGGACCACGACGGCAGCGCGGTCGCGGTCTCCGACGCGGTCCAGGACAAGCTGCCCGGCCTGCGCAAGGACCTCGGCTCCGGCGCCACCCTGACGGTCGTCAGCGACCAGGGTCCCGCCGTCTCCAAGTCCATCAAGGGCCTGACCACCGAAGGCGCGCTCGGACTGCTCTTCGCGGTCCTGGTCATCCTCGTCTTCCTGGCGTCGGTCCGCTCGACGCTGGTCACCGCGGTCTCCATCCCGATGTCGGTCGTCCTCGCGCTGATCGTGCTCTGGGTCCGCGACGAATCGCTCAACGTCCTCACCCTGGGCGCCCTGACCATCGCCATCGGCCGGGTCGTCGACGACTCGATCGTGGTCCTGGAGAACATCAAGCGGCACCTCGGCTACGGCGAGGAGCGCCAGGAGGCGATCCTCAAGGCGGTACGCGAGGTCGCGGGCGCGGTCACCGCCTCGACGCTCACGACGGTCGCGGTCTTCCTGCCCATCGGCCTGACCGGCGGCGTGGTCGGCGAACTCTTCGGCTCGTTCTCCCTGACGGTCACCGCGGCCCTGCTGGCCTCGCTGCTCGTCTCGCTGACGGTCGTCCCCGTCCTGTCGTACTGGTTCCTGCGCGCTCCCAAGGACGTGCGCGGGGCCGACCCGGAGGAGGCCCGCCGCAAGGCGGAGGAGAAGGAGGCCCGCAGCCGCCTCCAGCGCTTCTACGTGCCCGTCCTGCGCTTCGCCACCCGCCGCCGCCTCACCAGCGTGGCCATCGCGGTGGTCGTGCTCCTCGGTACGTTCGGTATGACGCCCCTGCTGAAGACGAACTTCTTCGACCAGGGCGACCAGGAAGTCCTCACCGTCAAGCAGGAGCTGAAGCCCGGCACCAGCCTGGCCGCGACCGACGCGCAGGCGAAGAAGGTCGAGCGGCTGCTCGCCGACGTCAAGGGCGTCGAGGACTACCAGGTCACGATCGGCTCCTCCGGCTTCATGGCCGCGTTCGGCGGGGGCACGGACACCAACCAGGCCTCGTACACCGTCAAGGTCGCCGACTCGGCCTCCTTCGACGACGTCCAGGACAGCATCGAGGAGGGGCTCGGCAAGCTCTCCGGGATCGGTACGACGACGGTCGCCGCCGGTGACGGATTCGGCAGCCAGGACCTGAGCGTCGTGGTGAAGTCCGCCGACGGCGAGGTGCTGCGCGAGGCGGCGGAGAAGGTCCGCGACGAGGTCGCGAAGCTGGACGACGTCACCGACGTCACCAGCGACCTCGCCCAGTCCGTGCCGCGCATCTCGGTCAAGGCCAACGACAAGGCCGCTGCCGCCGGGTTCAACGACGCCACGCTCGGCGCGGCTGTCGGCCAGGCCGTCCGCGGCACCACCAGCGGCAAGGCGATCCTCGACGACACCGAGCGCGACGTCGTCATCAGGTCGGCGAAGCCGGCCGAGACGCTGGCCGAGCTGAAGAACCTCAGGCTCGGCCCGGTCAAGCTCGGTGACATCGCGTCGGTGAAGCTGGTCGACGGCCCCGTCTCGATGACCCGTATCGACGGTCAGCGCGCGGCCACCATCACGGCCAAGCCGACCGGCGACAACACCGGCGCGGTCAGCAACGAGCTGACGACGAAGCTCGACAAGCTGAAGCTGCCGGCCGGGGCCACGGCCTCCATCGGCGGTGTCTCCGAGGACCAGGACGACGCGTTCGCCTCCCTCGGCCTCGCGATGCTCGCGGCGATCGCGATCGTGTTCATGCTGCTGGTGGCGACCTTCCGGTCGCTGATCCAGCCGCTGATCCTGCTCGTCTCGATCCCGTTCGCGGCGACGGGCGCGATCGGCCTGCTCCTGGTGACCGGTACCCCGCTGGGCGTGCCGTCGCTGATCGGCATGCTGATGCTCATCGGCATCGTCGTGACGAACGCGATCGTGCTGATCGACCTGATCAACCAGTACCGCAGGCAGGGGTACGGGGTCGTGGAGGCCGTGATCGAGGGCGGCAGGCACCGTCTCCGCCCGATCCTCATGACGGCCCTGGCGACCATCTTCGCCCTGCTGCCGATGGCCCTGGGCATCACCGGCGAGGGCGGCTTCATCGCCCAGCCGCTCGCGGTGGTCGTGATCGGCGGCCTGACCGTCGAGCAGCTGCGCGACGCGAAGATGATTCTGTGGCGCGGGCACTGCTCGGTGCACGGCCGCTTCTCGCTGGAGTCGGTGGAGGACGTGCCCGCACATGCCCCTCAGGGGCGCGGGGAACTGCGCGATCGGCCTCCACCGGGCCCGCAGT
>NZ_JBHWZP010000267.1:0-13222 GCF_042728395.1 Streptomyces sp. NPDC060205 | reverse complement strand
ACTATCGTCGGCAGCGTCTGTTGTTTATAAGAGACTGGTGCACCCGCACGGCGGCGTCGGCCTCACGCGCTGCGCGGGGCCCGTCGGCCGGCGAGCGCCGGCCGACGGCTCAGCCGGCTCACCGGCGAGCTCAGGTCTCCTGGAGGATGCGGTGGAGGATCGTGGGCGTCTCCTCCGGCGGCTCGGCTTCGAGCCCCAGGCGGTTCAGCACACCCCAGTAGCGCTCGACGTCCGCCGGCTTGTCGGGGTACAGAGCCGTGGCCAGCTGTTCGAGGCAGACCACGTCGGGCAGTTGACCGCCGGGCAGGCGCAGCACGGTGACGGGGCCGCCCTCGGCCGCGTAACCGCCGGCGTGGAACGGGATGATCTGGACGGTGACCTGCGGGAGCCGGCAGATCTCGATGAGATGCCGGAGCTGGGCGCGCATCGTGTCGAGGCCGCCCACCGGGCGCCGGAGCGCCGCCTCGTCGATCACGGCCCACAGCTGGGTGGGCGGGTTCCGGTGCAGCACCCGCCGGCGCTCCATGCGCAGGGTGACGCGCCGCTCGATCTCCTGCGCGTCGGCGTCGGGGTGGCCGAGCCGGATGGAGGCGCGCGCGTAGGCGGGGGTCTGCAGGAGGGCGGGCACGCGCTGGACCTCGAAGCAGCGGATGAGGCTCGCCGCCTGTTCGGCCCCCAGGTAGGTCTGCAGCCACGGGGGCACCACATCGCCGTAGTACTGCCACCAGGCGGGGGTGTTGGCCTCGTCGGCCAACGCCAGCAGAGTGGCGCGCTCGGCCTCGTCCGTGACTCCGTAGTGCGTGAGCAGATCGGCCACGTCACGCGGCTTGCACCCGTGCCGGCCGGCCTCCAGGCGGCTGATCTTGGACCGGGAGGCGCGGATGACATCCCCCGCGTCCGTACGGGAGATCCCCTTCTCCTCCCGCAGCGCGCGCAACCGCGCGCCCAGCAGCAGACGTGGCATCACGGGACCGGCCGACTGGCCGTCCGGAACTCTGCGGTCACAGACACCGCTGTCGAACGGTGAACCTACGGCCTCTGTGGTGCCCATGGGCAGTCTCCCTGCGCTGAACGCAACTCTGCGCGCATCCGAACACTGTGCTCGGCCATCCTAGGCGCTGTCCTGTACATGATCTTGAAACTCAGGAGCCGGATTCCGCTCCGCGCACACCTGCCAGAGGGTTCGGTCCGACGGTGTGGCCGAGCAGATGCAGGGGACCCGCCGTCACTCCCGCGCGTTCCGTGGCCCGCCAGTAGGCGAGGGCCGCAGCTTCGTCCACCAGGCCGTGCACGAGCGGTAGTTGGGGGTCGGCCGCGTGCAGGAGGGATTCCGTGCGGCAGGAGGCGAGTGTTCCTGTCAGCCATGGCTGGGCGAGGTATCCGGCCGCCGCCGCGGCCGGCAGTCCTTCGGCGGTCTCCCGGGTGAGGTCGCCGAGGTGCAGGAGTCCGCCGCCCAGGACGAGTACGTCCCGGCGTTCCCGCATCCGGGCCAGCGCCCGCCCGGTGTCGAAGCAGTGCGGGAAGGAGTCGTCGACCACGACGGCGCCGGGTGTCAGCCGGTCGACGTCCAGGAGCGGGTGGGCGCTGCTCACGGCCGTCACCAGCAGGTCGGCCCCGTACACGGCATCGGGCAGTGCGGGCCGGGATTCCACCACCTCCACCTCTCCGGCCAGGCCGCGTTGTTGCAACTGCTCCGCCAGCTGCCGCAGCCGCGGTCCGCTGCCGGGGACATCGCACAGGAGCAGTCGCCGTGGTGGCCGGGCGGCCCGGGTGAGCAACAGGTCCAGGGAGGAGGCGCCGATCGAGCCCAGTCCGACGAAGGCGACGGCGAGGTCCGCGAGATCCTTTCCGGTGGCGTCGAGTGCCGCGTGCACGGTCCGGACCACCGAGACGACGGTCGCCGCGTGGCCGGTCGTCACGGCGGCCGACCCCGGTCCGGGGTTCGCGGACCGCAGTACGTCGAAGCCGTAGCCGGTCAGCGAGGGGATCATGCCGGCCAGGGAGACGCACCGGGCTCCGCGCGAGGAGGCGAGCGACACCGCGCGCGCGGTGTGTGCGACGAGTCCGGGGTCGCGGGCGAGTTCGTCGGAGAAGAGCGGCACGCAGACGAAGCCCGAGCTGCCGAGCGGGGTGTGGACCGTCTCCAGCAGGCGTGGGGCGTTGTCGGGGAAGAGCATCGCGCGCAGGTCCTCCCGGGGCAGGGCGTCCTCGGGCAGGCCCGCGAGCAGGGCGAGGTGGCCGGGGGCGGGCAGGTAGCCGACCAGGGCGGCGTCCATCGATCCCGTGGGCCCGGAGGGCCGGGCCGAGGTGCGTGGCTCCGGGGCCTGCGGGTTCACGGCGCTGATGAGCCGTTCTTGGAGCGCCCCCGCGAAGTCCTCCAGCGCGGAGGGGGTGAAGGCCGCGGCGGATCCTCGTACCGTCACGCGCAGTCCGGCGCCCTCCGGACGTGCGGCCAGGAACACGTCCGTCGCCGACGACGGCGGCGCGAACGCGCTGTCCCCGTCGTCCCACGACGCGGTGAGCGTCTGCCCGTGTGGAGCGGCGAGGACGGAGAAGTCGAGGTAGGTGAAGAAGAACTGCGAGGTCAGGGGGAGTCCGTCGGCGTTGCGGGGGACGATGTCCTCGTGTCTGCGGGCCTGTTCGGTCTCGGCGACGATCCGCCGCAGGGCGGCACCGAAGTCATCCGCCCGAGCAACCGTGGGCCGTACGGGGACGGCCGTGGCGAACGGGCCGAAGATCCGGTGCGCGTCGAGCGTCAGGCCCCGGTCGCGTCCGCTCACCGCCAGGCCGACGATCAGGTCCGCCTGCCCTGTGAGCCGCGTCAACTGCTGGTGATACGCGGTCAGCAGCGGCGCGTACAGGGTGGCTCCTGCCTTCGCCGCGAGCGCCCGCAGTGCCGCGGTCCGCTCGGCATCGAGTACGAATCCCGCCGATACGAATCCCGCGCCACCCACCTTTCCGTGGGTGCGCAGCGCGGGCTGCCGGTAGGGGGCGTCGAGCCGGGCCCGGCGCTCCGCCGTACCCGGCGTGGTACCGGTCTCCGGCTCGGTCGACCGTAGAGCGTGGTCACGGAAAGTGGCGCGCGGCGCGGGCAGTTCGGGGGTGTGTCCCGCGGTCAACTGGTCGCAGACCGCCGTGAGTTCCTGTACGAGGAGTGCGGCGCTGTATCCGTCGCCGATGAGGTGGTGCGCGTGGACGAGCAGCACGTGTTCGTGCTCGGTCAGGGTGAGGACCCGGAGCCGGAGCAGTGGCCAGGCCCATGGTTCGAAGCGCCGCCGCGCTTCGGCCGCCGCGCGTTCGGCCACCTCGGCGGGGTCGGTGAGGGTCTCGAAGGCCACCGGCAGGCGCAGTGAGGGCGGGAGTTCCTGCTGGATGGGTGGTCGGACACCTGCGGGGAAGACGGTACGCAGCATGCCGTGGCGTTCGACGAGCAGGTTCACCGCCGCCTGGAACACCTCCGGGTCCAGCGGGCCGGACAGCCGCAGCCGTGCGGGCCAGGAACCGCTTCCTCCCGGTGAGAGGGCTTCGGCCAGGAGGAAGCCGCGCTGGGCCGGGGTGACGGGGAAGGGCGCCGCGTGATCCGTGGGCGCGGTTGCCACCGACGCGGGGGGCGGTTCCGCCGCGGTCGCGTCCACCGCGGCGGCCAGCTTCGCGAGCGTGCGGTTGTCGTAGATCACGGTCGGGCGGGGCAGTTGGGGCCTGTCCTCGCCGAGCCGGGCGAACACCTGGAGGACCAGGAGCGAATCGCCGCCCAGGTCGAAGAAGTCGTCCTCGCGCGAGACGGCATCGACGTCCAGCAACTCGCTCCAGATGACAGCCAGTTGACGCTCGGTGTCCGTGGCGGGGAGAGCCTTGCCGCCGACGTCCGGCACCGGAGCTGTGGGGGAGTCCGCCAGCGCACGGCGGTCGATCTTGCCGGTGCCGCTGAGTGGGAGTTGGTCCATCACGGTGATCCGTGCCGGGACCATGTATGACGGCAACAGACCGGCCAAGTGGCGCCGCACGTCCGGAGGTTCGGGCTGCCCCGCACCCGGTCGGGCTGTGACGAACGCCAGCAGCCGCCCTTCGCGTGCGACCACCGACGCCTGTGCGATCCCGGGATGCGTCTGGAGGGCGGCCTCGACCTCTCCTGTCTCGACGCGGTTGCCGCGGATCTTCACCTGGTCGTCGGTTCGTCCCAGGAACTCCAGCACTCCGTCCGCGCGCAGCCGGACCCGGTCGCCGCTGCGATACCAGCGGCGTCCGTCCCGCACGGTGAACGCCTGCGCAGTCAGCTCGGGTTGACCCAGGTAGCCGGCGGTCAGTCCGATCCCCGCGATCAGCAGTTCACCCGGCTGCTCCGGGCGGCAGAGCGCGCCATCGGCGTCGACCACCGCCACATCGGTGCCGGTCACCGGCCGTCCGATCGGCAGCGTCCGCACGTCGTCGGCCGGACGCGTGGTGATGAGGTGGCAGGTGGCGTTGATGGTCGCCTCGGTGGGGCCGTACAGGTTGGCGATGCGCTGTCCGTCGCCGAACAGGTCGAACCACCGGCGTACGTGCGCGGCGGACAGGGCCTCCCCGCCCACGTGGACCCAGCGCAGCGCCGACAGGTCCGGCCGCCCCGTTCCCCGCCGCACCCGCTCCTCGGCGGCCGACAGCAGCTGCTCCCACAGCGTCGGTACGGAACTCCACACGGTGATCCGTGTCCGTTCCGCGTACGCCAGCAGCAGTTCGGGATCGCGCAGCAGCTCCCGCGGTACGGTCACCACGGTGCCGCCGACCAGCAGGGGTGCCAGCAGTTGGCGTACGGAGGCGTCGAAGCACGGCGACGCGGTCTGCGCGAGGCGGTCGTCGGGGCCGTAGCCGAAGGTCCCGATGGCCCAGTCGAGGTAGTTCTCCATCGCCCGGTAGGTGATGGGCACGGCCTTGGGGCGGCCGGTGGAGCCCGAGGTGAAGATGACGTACGCGACCGCGTCGGGAGCCGGGGCGGGCGCGGGGACGGGCACTGCGGTGTCGGTCCGCGGGTCCGGTGAGCTGTCGGCGCGTACCGCACGCACGCCATCGTTGCCGAGCAACTTCGCGACTCGCGCAGTCGGTTCATGGCACACCACAGTGGAGACATCCGCGCGCTTCAGCTGGTCCGTAAGACGGGCGGTGGGGTACGTCGCGTCCAGCGGGACCCAGCCCGCCCCGGCGCGCAGGATGCCGACCACGCCGATCACGGTGTCCGGACCGGGTTCGGTGAGCAGCCCGACCAGGTCACCCGTACGAACACCGTCGGCGCGCAGGCGGACGGCCAGGAGTTGGGAGGCGCGGTCGAGTGCCGCGTAGGTGAGGATCGTGCCGTCGGCTTCCACTGCGGTGGCGTCGGGTGTGGCGCGGAATTGGCGCAGGAGTCGGCCGACGACACCGTGCGGTGGCTCGGCCGCCCGGGGCGGCTCGGTGAACGGCTGGCACAGGGCGGCCAGTTCGTCGCGGTACTCCCCGTCCAGACGCGCCACCGTGCCCGGCGCGAACAGGGGCAACGGGAAGTTCCAGGACAGGCGCAGCGTCGATCCGTCCGCCCAGCACAGCAGACTCAGCCGGGTCGCGGCCGAACCGGTCCCCGCCGCGTCGGCCCGTACCTCGACCGGGCAGTCGGGGGCGATGTGTGCCGGGAAGCGGGCGAAGCTGAAGCCGGCCGGGCTCGCCGTGCGGGGGCCACCGCCGGGCAGGAGCGCGGCCAGGTCGAGGCTGCTCAGCCCGGAGTGCTGTTCGCTCTCCAGCCAGATCCGGCGCAGGCGTTGTGCCAGCGCGACGACCGGCTCGTCGGGGGCCGTGGCGCAGAGCAGGGGGAGGGTGTCGGCGAGCGGGCCGATGAGCCGGTCCACACCGGGGAAGCGTTCCTCGCGGCGGGCGCGGGCCACGTTGACCGCGATGTCCTGCTGGCCGGACCACCGCGACAGGCAGCGCACGTACGCGGCGAGCAGCAGGTGGAAGAGGGACACGTCGTGCGCGGCGGCCAGCCGTTCCAGGCCGGCGGTGATCGTCGCGTCGAGCGAGCCGTAGTGCTGCACGAGCGGGCCCGACGGGGGTGCGTCGGGATCGCCGTCGTAGGGCAGCCGCAGCCGGCCCCCGCGCGAGGCGAGACGTTCGGTCCAGTAGCGGCGGTCGGCGTCCGAGAGGGTGCTACTGGCAGAGCGGATGGTGTGGGCGTACTGCGCGAAGCTCGGCGCGTCCGACGTCGGCTGCGGGCGTTCTCCTCGCCACAGGGCGGTGTACGAGGCCCACAGTTCCTCGGCCAGGACGTTCAGGCTGTAGCCGTCCGCCGCCGCGTGGTGGACCACCAGCAGCAGGTGCGCGAGCGTTGCTTCCTGCCGGAGCAGCAGGGCCCGTACGGGCGGTTCGGTCGACAGGTCGAAGGGCTGGTTGCAGAGAGCCGTTTCGAGGTCGGTCACCTGCTCGGCGGCGCAGTCGCGGACCTCGTACCAGGTCGACAGCGCAGCGGGCGGAGCCAGTCGCTGCACGGGACCTGCCGTTCCCGTGCCTGGATCGTCGATCCGCAGGCGCAGCATGCCGTGCCGGTCGGCCAGGCCTGCCAGTGCCTGACCGAGCACATGGGTGTCCAGGGGGCCGCGGACCGTCATCCGCAGATGACCGCGGGCCGGCACACCGGGATGCAGCCGGCTGCTGGTGTGCAGGGCCAGTTGTACGGGGGTGAGGGCGAAGGGGGCCGAGTCCGTGGCGTGTACGGGGGCGGAAGCGTCTGCCTCCGCCGCTGCCGGGGCGTTGTCCGCGTCCAGGTGGGCGGCCAGTTCTCGTACGGTCCGGTACTCGAAGAAGAGCGTGGCGGGCAGCGACCGGCCCGTTCTGCGTTCGAGTCGCTTGACCAGGTCGACCGCGCCCAGCGAGTCCAGCCCCAGGGAGAGGAACGGCGCGTCGTCGTCGACGCTGGACACCGGGACACTCAGCGACTGCGCCAGGAGTTCCCGCAGCACCGCGGCGGTGCCGTCCAGGGTCGGGATGATGTCGGCGGCAGGACGTGACTCGCCCAATGGCAAGCGTGTGAGCGGCAGTTGCGCGCGGGCTCGGTGCGGCCTGTCCGTCGGCCGGTCTGTCTTCCGGTCCGTTGGCCGGTCGGCGAGGACCAGTTGGGCCCGGTCGGTGCCGCACGCGGTCCGCAGTGCCGCCAAGGCCGGTGCGGTCGCCAGGAGCCGGCCGCCTTCGTCGGCGAGGGCGTCGGCGGCGAACGCGGCTGCCAGACCCGTCTCGGCGAACGGCCCGAAGTTCACCGACAGCCACGGCCGCCCCGCCTGCCGCTCGGCGCCCGCGAAGGAGTCGAGGAAGGCGTTGGCGGCAGCGTAGGCACCGAGTGCTCCGGCCAGTCCCGGCAGTACCGAGGAGACGGAGGAGAACGCCACGCACACCTGGGGGCTGTGGCCGTGCCTGCGGAGGGCTTCGGACAGCAGCACGGTGCCGAGCGTCTTCGCGCCCAGCGCCTCCGTCGTCTCCGACACCTTCGTCCCGCGCAGACTTCCGGGGCGTACGACTCCGGCCGCGTGGAAGACGGCGTCCGGCGCGGGCAGTGCGGCGATCAGCGCCTCGACGTCGCCTCGCGAGGTGAGGTCGGCCCGGTGGTAGCGGGCGTCGGCGCCGAGTTCGGTGAGTTCTTCGAGCAGACCCGCGGGCGGTTGCGGGGAACGGCCCGTGAGCCAGATCTCCGGTCGGCCACGCCCGGCGAGTTCCCGGGCCATGGCGGAGCCGAGGCCCCCGGCGCCGCCCGTGATGAGGAAGGTGCCGTCGGCGGGCAGCCGGTCAGGAACACTCAGCAGGTCCGAGGCTGCCGGTGCGACGGCCCGTACCAGCCGCTGTCCGTCCCGCCAGGCGACGGCGCCGGCCGCCTGGGGTGCCGTCACCTCGGTGAGGACGGCCCGCAGCCGCTGGTCGGGGTCGTCGAGGGAAGACAGGTCGAGCCAGTTCGCCACCGCTCCGGCGGACTCCGACGGGACCGCGAGGGTCAGGCCGCCCAGGACCGCCTGGACCGGGTTCGGCCGTTCGCGGCCGTGCCCGGTGGCGTGCGCGTCCTCGGTCACGACGAGCAGACGGCCCGCTTCGGTCAGGTCGAACAGGGTCAGCGCCTCGTGGAACGCCGTCACCAGGTCGCGCTGGATCCGCTCGATGTCGGCGGACGTGCTGTGCGCGGCGGGCCCGGCCAGCAGGATCACCGCCTGCGGGCGGACTTCGGGGTCCGCGTTCGTCTGCACGCCCTGGTCCGCGAGGCGCTGGCTGAGGTCGTACACGGCTGTCGAGTCGGGGCCGGTCACCAGCACCGGTCCGCATGCAATCGGCGACAGAGGCGTCTTCTGCCAGGTGACGTCGTGCAGCAGGCCGGGCTGTGCGGCAGCAGGCCAGTGGCGGCGACGCTGGTAGGGGTAGGGCGGCAGCGGAATCCGCCGCCCGCCCGTGCCGTCGAGTGGTTCCGTACGGTCCAGTGGCGCCCCGCGCGCCCACAGGTGGGCTGCCGTCTCCAGCAACTCGCGGGCGCCGCCCGGGACGTCGCCCTGCCCTGCTCCGGAACGCTCCGGCCGCACGGGCGCGGAGATCACCAGGACGTCCCTGCCGGAGCCCTCGCTGTCCGCCGGTTCCCTCGCGGCGGCGGTCGCGCGTACGAGACCGGCGAGGTTGTCCCGCGACCCCAGTTCCACGAACGTGTCGTAGCCCTCGTCGAGCAGCCGGGTCACTGCCTGCCCGAACAGCACCGGGCGCAGGGCGTGTTCGCGCAGATGTTCCGGGTTCAGGCGCGGCTGCCACTCGGCGGTGAGCGTGCTCAGCACCGGCAGGCCGGGATCAGTGACCTTCAACTGGCTTGCTGCGAATGTCAGTTCATCGGAGATCGACCGCATCAGCGGTGAGTGAAAGGCGCGCGACACGTCCAGCGCGCGTACGGACGCGCCTCGCGTGGACAGCTCCAGCGTCGCCCGTTCGACCGCGTTGACGCTGCCGGAGAGGACGAGCCTGCCGGGGCCGTTGTACGCGGCGACCGCCAGCTCGCCCGGGACCGCAGCGATCAGCGCCGCCACCTGCTCCTCGTCGACTCCGCGCACCGCCGCCATCGCGCCCGGCAAGGTCGCCGTGCCCATGAGGCGTCCGCGCTCCACTGCGAAGGTCAGTGTGTCGGCGAACGACATCGCTCCGCTGACACACGCGGCGGTGAGCTCTCCGACACTGTGTCCGACGAGCGCGTCCGGGCGTACACCCCAGGCCCGCAACTGCCGGGCGAGCCCCACGCCGTGGGCCACCAGCAGCGGTTGGGCCACCTCTGTGGCGGCCTGGGCCCGCGGGTCCACCTCCGGGTCGATGCACCAGGCCGCCAACTCCCGTCCGTGTACGGGGCCGACGTGCGCCGAGGCCTCGTCGAGCGTGGCGCGGTACACCGGTGCTGTCGCGTACAGCGCACGACCCTGTCCCGGTCGCAGCGAGCCCTGGCCGGGGAAAATGAAGACGGTTCGCGGTCGACCGATCACTGTCCCGCCGACCACGCCCGGCAGCCGGTCGCCGCCGGGACTCGTGGCAGCGCCCAGACGCTCCCGCAGGTCACCCTCGGCCACGATCGCGAGGCGGTGCGCACCCTCGTCGCGGGCCATGGCCGCCGCCCGGCACACGTCGCCCTCGGCCAGCTCCGGGTGCTCGTGGAGATGGTCGAGGAGGCGGGATGCCCAGGCGTCCAGCCCGGCCGCGCTGTTCGCCGACAGGGTCAGCAGGTGCGGGCCGTTGTTGTCGCCGGTCGGTTCGTGCGCCGTGCGGGCCGGTGCCTGTTCCAGTACGGCGTGAGCGTTCGTGCCGCCGAAGCCGAAGGCGTTGACACCGGCCCTGCGGGGACCTGCCGACCACCATGTGTCCGTCTCGGCGACCGGCGCGAATCCGGACCGTGCGACGGCGGGCGAGGGCGGCGAGTGGTGCAAGGAGGCGGGGAGGCTGCCGTGCTGCAGCGCCAGCACCACCTTGACCAGGGAGGGCAGGGCGGCAGCATTCAGCAGGTGTCCGACGTTCGTCTTCACCGAGCCCAGCAGCCGTGGCAGTCCGTCCGTGCGCGGTGGGAAGGCGTGGGCCAGGGACCGCAGTTCGATGGGGTCCCCGACGGCCGTACCCGTTCCGTGCGCCTCGACATACGTCACCGTTGCCGGATCGACGCCGCAAACCTCGTACGCGCGGGTGATGACCTCGCGCTGGCGCAGGGGGTTGGGTGCCATCAGGCTCAGGGAGGTGCCGTCGTTGTTGACGGCGGTGGCGCGTACGAGGGCGAGGACGTCGTCGCCGGCTTGGTGGGCGTCCTGCGCGCGCCGCAGGACGAGGGCCGCGCCGCCCTCGCCGGGTACGAACCCGTCTGCGGCCGTGCTGAAGGCGCGGCTGCGGCCGGTGGGGGACAGGGCCTGGGCGGCTTCCAGGGCCTCGTATCCGGCGGGGGTGAGGTGCAGGTTGACCCCGCCGACCACGGCGAGGTCGCACTCGCCGTCCGCGAGGCTGCGGCGGGCCAGGTGCAGCGCGACCAGGCCCGACGAGCACGCGGTGTCCACGGCGAGGGCGGGGCCGTCCAGGTCGAGGCAGTGCGAGACGCGGGCGGCGACGAGGTTGGGGAGGTTGCCCGTCAGCGCCGTCGCGGACGAGGCGAGGCCGGGGGAGGCGTCGGCGAGGACCTGGCGGTAGCCGCTGTCCCCGGCCGCGGCGAAGACGCCGACCCGCAGGCCGCGTCGGCGGGGTCCGGCGTAACCGGCGCGTTCCAGGGCCTCGTGGGCGAGTTCGAGGAAGATCCGGGCCTGCGGGTCGAGCGTGCGGGCCTCTTCGTCGCCGATGCCGAAGTGGGCGGCGTCGAAGGCGGCGGGGTCGTCGAGGAAGGCACCCCAGCGGCCCGGCCGTGCGGTGTCGGCGCTGTCAGCCATGGCGGTGGTCGCGGCGGTGACCCAGCGGTCCTGTGGCACCTCCGTGACGGCGTCACGGCCGGCCGTCAGCAGCTCCCAGAACTCTTCCGGCGTGCTCGCGCCGGGGAAGCGACAGGCCATCGCGACGACCGCCGTCGCGGACGACGTGTCGTCCGGCGAGCGTGGACCGGACGGCTCGTCGGCGGGCGGCTCGTGCGGCGCGGTGGTCTCCTCCGCCGTCCCCAGCAGGTGGTCGGTGAGCGCCGCGACGGTGTCGTGACGCATCACGGCCGGTCCCAGGGTGACGCCCAGGGACTCCTCCAGCCGGCCCAGCACTTCCATGGCTTTCAGCGAGGTGCCGCCCAGCTCGGCGAAGCGGTCCCTGTCCCCGAAGGACGCCTCCGGCAGACGCAGTGCGTGGGCCCAGGCACCGCGCACCACCTGCCGTACGGCGTTGTACGAGCGGGGTGTCGCGGCGGACGCGGGGACCCGGCGGGCTGCCGGGATCTCGCGGGCCAGGGACGAGGACGATGCCACCGGCCGGTACGTCCCCTCCTCGAACCTGGCGCGCATCCGCTGCCGTTGCAGCTTGCCGCTCGTGGTGCGCGGGAACGCCGACGGCGGCAGCGCGAGCACGCGTACGTCGTCGTGCCCGAGCGCGCTACGGACCCGGCGCGCGACCCCGTCCAGCACCTCGGCGGCGGCGCGTGACGGCCGGGCCCAGGGCACGAAGACCACCACGCGCTCGCCGCCGGTCACCGGGTCCGTCGAGCCGATCACCGCCGGGCTGCCCGGCGGCAGCCCGGGGCTCGCGCTCACGACCTCCTCCATGTCGGGGGCGTGGAAGGTACGGCCGTTGAGGAAGAGGACGTCCTTGTGGCGGCCGGTGACGCACAGTCGGCCGTCCCGCAGGAACCCCAGGTCACCGGTCCGCAGCCACCCGTCCTCGGTGAAGGACAGCGCGGTCGTCTCCGGCAGCCGGTGGTAGCCACGTGCGATCTGCGGGCCCCGCACCTCGATGTGCCCCACCCGCCGGTCGCCCAACGGCCTACCCGTGTCGTCGGTGACCCGGACCGAGCAGCCCGGCACGGGTGGGCCGACGTCCATCACCTCCACGACGTCACCACCGGGCTCGCGTTCCACGGCCACGCCCCGGGCGAGCGCGGCTCTCTCCAGGGCGACGGGAACCGCCGCTTCGCCCCGCGGCGGGAACGTGACGGCCAACGTCGCCTCGGCCAGCCCGTACACAGGTGTCGCCGCCCGCGGGTCCAGCCGGGCGGGACGCATCCTGGCGGCGAAGTCCCGCCACACCGTCGCGGAGATCGGCTCGGCCCCGACCAGGATCAGCCGTACGGCACTGAGGTCGAGTCCGGCGAGTACGTCGTCGGGTACGCGCCGGACGGTCAGCGCGAGCGCGAAGTTGGCGGCCGACAGGACCGTGCCCCGGTGCCGGGATGCCACCTCCAGCCACAGGCGCGGGTTCTTCGCGAACGACAGCGGACCGATCTTCACCTGCTTCGTCCGCGAGGCCAGCGGCGCCAGATGGGTGCCGATGAGACCCATGTCGTGGAAGTACGGCATCCAGCTGACCAGGACGTCCTGCTCGGACAGGGCCGAGACGGCGACTATCTGCCGCAGGTTGGCCACCACGACGGCATGGGTCAGTTCCACGCCCTTGGGCGCGCCGGTGCTGCCGGACGAGAACTGCAGGAACGCCAGGTCGTCGGGCGCGGGCGTCGCGGGCTGGGCCGGTGTGGTGCATTCCCGCAGCGTCTCCAGCCGCAACACCTCGACAGGGCCCGGCAGTTCGCCGGTCACCTCCGCGCAGGCCGCGTCCACCATCACCGGCGGGTGGCCGAGGTGTTCCCACACAGGTCCGACCCGCCGCGCGTCGGGCGCGAGCGGCACCGGCACCAGGCCGGCCGCCAGCGCGCCCCAGAACATCGGCTGGAAATCCTCACTGCGGTCCGCGAGCAGCGGCACACAGGTGCCCGGGGCTATGCCTGCCGCACGGATACCGCCCGCCACCCGCAGGGACTCTTCGAGGAGCTGCCGGAAGGTGACGGACACCTCGCTGCCGTCCCCGCGGACATGGACGACGACTTGTCCAGGTGCCCGGTGGGCGGCGTCCAGCAGCACGTCCAGGAGCGTTTCAGGAGGAGTCATGAGTCCGTTCGTTCGTGCGTGGGCCGGCGTGCGTGAGCGTGTGTGGGCGAGTTGTCGGTGCTTGAGCGAAGCGTCCGCGCGCGAAGAAGGGGAGGCGGCGCGCTGTGGGGAGACAAGTATGAGCAGTACATGGGGCCCTGGACGCCACAGGCCCCTGCGCCCGTCCCCGGTTCGGGGGC
>NZ_JBHWZP010000266.1:0-13312 GCF_042728395.1 Streptomyces sp. NPDC060205 | reverse complement strand
CCCCTGAGGGCAAAAGCTGGGGCGCAGCCCCGCTTTTGAGGGGCGCGGGGAACTGCGCGGGCAACCCCCACCGGGCCCGCAGACGAAGGGGCAAGGCAGGGGCGCAGCCCCGCCTTCAAGGGGCGCGGGGAACTGCGCGGCCAGCCCCCACCGGGCCCGCGGACAAAGGGGACAGGCAGGGGCGCAGCCCCGCCTTCAAGGGGCGCGGGGAACTGCGCGAACGGCACCCGCCGACCCCCCACCACGCAACCCCCCGCACACTCCCCCCGTCTTTGAGGGAGGATCCATGCAGATGGCCGGGGTGGGTGGGGGACCAGAAGGGGCGGGAGACGTGGCCTTGCACGGCACGACGACGGAGACGGGCAAGTGGACCAGGGACACCGACGTCCCGGTGTCGAGACACGGCAGAACACGCCCCGGCGCCTGGTTCGCAGCCCTCCTCCTCCTCACCGTGAGCATCGTCCTCGGCTGCCGCATCGCCGACACGGACGCCATCACCCCCATCCCGCAACTGCTCGCCTTCCTCCCCTGGCTCCTCGCCCCCACCGCCGTGGCCCTCCTGTTCGCCGCCCTGTCCCACTGGCGCATCGGCCTCGTCTGGGGCGTGGCCGCCCTCGCGGTGATCGCCTGGTACATCGAGCCGTACGGCAAGACGATGGAACCCGGCGGCGTCCCGGTCGCGGAGATCCGCGTGCTCACCGCGAACGTCGAGTTCGGCCAGGCCACGGACGCCCTGATCGAGGCGGTCTCGAAGCAGCGCCCGGACCTGGTCTTCGTCCAGGAGTGCGAGGACTCCTGCGAGAAGAAGCTGGACCAGGCCTTCGGCAAGGCAGCCGGGGACAAGTCCGCAGCCAAGGCCAAGAGCAAGAGCAAGAGCAAGAGCAAGGACAGCGTCTACCCGTACCGGCAGGCCGTCGAGAGCGCCACCTCCGAGGGGTCGGACGGTTCCGTCATCCTCAGCCGTCACCCCCTCACGCCCGCGAAGGGCATCCCCGCCACCATGGGCATGCCCGGCGCCACCGTGGACGTGGACGGCCAGGAGATCCACCTGCAGCTGGCCCATCCCATGCCGCCGCTCCCGTCGCACCTGGGCACCTGGCGCAAGGAGCTGGCCGCGCTGCGCGACTACGCCGCCGCGAACATCGGCCGGCCCACCGTCGTCGCGGGCGACTTCAACGCCACTCAGGACCATGCGGCCTTCCGCCGCATCCTGGACACCGGCTTCATGGACGGCGCCCGCCTCACCGGTGACACCCGTACGCCGAGCTGGCCCGCCCTGACGGCCCCGGCCTTCGGCGCCCAGATCGACCACGTCCTGGTGTCCCGGGGTTTCACGGCGACCAGGACCCGTTTCCTGGACCTGGACGACACGGACCACCGGGCCCTGGTCGTGGACCTGATCCTGCGCAGGAGCACGTAGCGGGATCCGCGCCCGGACGGGAGCCGTACCCGGAAAACACGACGTGGGCCGCCCTCTGTGCAGGAGGGGCGGCCCACGTCCGTGGGGGGTGGGTGGTACATCCGAGGGGGACCTGCCGGTCCCGATGTCCCGGCGTCGGGGCGGTGCGGCGCCGACTCCGCACCGCCCGGACGACGGCTGCCGCCGGGGTCTAGTCCTGGTTGACCTTCGCCAGGGCCTTGGCGAGCCCGTTGGCCCACAGCTGGTTCACGCGGGCGCGCTCCGCGCTGTTGGGGATCGAGTTCGTGCAGGACGTGCCCGGTCCGCCGCCCGACATCAGCTCGCTGCACGGGCCGGAGTAGTGGTCGGGAAGTCCGAGCACGTGCCCGGTCTCGTGGGCGGTGACGCGCGTGGAGTCGTACTGCTGGTTCTGCGCGTAGTCGAGGAATATGTACCCTCTGCCGTGCCCGTCCGTGGACGCGTACGAACCGCGCGAGTCGTTGCCCTCGCGGTACGTGAAGCTCGCGCCGCTGCTGCCGGCCTGGAGCTTGACGTTCGAGACGGAGCTGTTCCAGATCGACGTGCTGCGCGCTATCTGGGTGGCGAAGGACGGCGCCGCCGAGGCGTTGTAGACCACGGTGACGGCGGCGGCGGACGTCGGATTCGCGGCGCGCTTCTCGGCCACGGACTTCAGCACGGCTTCGAAGAAGGCCTCGTTGGCCTTGGCTTCCTCGCCGGAACCGTTGTAGCCGGCGCCCGCCACGGAAGCGGCGGACGAGGTGGCCGCCGACTCCGGTGCCTGGGCCGCCGAGGCCGGTACGGTACCGAGCGCCGCCGCGGTGAGGCCGAGGCCGAGCGCGGCGGAGAGCATGGGTGTGGACAGTCGCATCGATGACTCCTTGCGTGGGGGGTGAAGTCGTCACCGAGGAGTTTCGGCGTCTGTGAGGCGGCTGTGATGATGGCAACAGGCGATAGGACGCAGCTATCCGCACACATCCGATCGCCCGACTCACTTGATTTGGGTGGGGTTTGTGCATCTGGTGAAAGCTGTACTTCCGCTTTAGGCTCCGACGGCATGGACCTAGAGGTCAGGCACCTCCGCGCACTGTGCGCCATAGCCGACACCGGCAGCCTGCACCGGGCCGCCCGGCAGCTCGGCGTGGCCCAGCCCTCGTTGAGCACCCAGCTCAAACGCATCGAGCAGGAGCTCGGCGGCCCCCTCTTCCTGCGCGAACGCACCGGTTGCCGCCCGACCCCGCTCGGTCTGGTCGTCCTGGGCCGCGCCCGCCCGCTGGTGGCCGAAATGCGGTCGCTGGTCGCGGAGGCACGGGCCGCCGCGACGGACGCCGACGGGCCCCAGCTCCGTATCGGATCCACCGCGAGCCGCGCCCTCGCGGGCTGGCTGCGCCGGCTGCGCGCCCGCCAGCGCGAACCGGTCCTGCAGATGGACGTCTCCCCGAACGCCCTGCTGCGCATGCTCGCCGCCGGCCGCCTCGACGTGGCCTTCGTGCACGAGGTGGAGGGCAGCCCGCTGCGCATCCCGGACGGGCTGGCGCTGCGCGTCCTGGTCGACCGCGAACCGCAGTTCGTCTCCCTGCCCGCCGACCATCCGGCCGCCGCGCGCACGGAGGTCCGGCTCGCCGACCTGGCCGGGGACCGGTGGATGATCGATCCGACGGTCGACGGCGAGTGGGACGCCGTGCACCGCATGCTGCGGGCGGCGGGGCTGCGGCCGCGGGTGCTGCACGGGGACTACCACACGGCCGCCTCGCTGGTCGCGACCGGCGAGGTCGTCACGGTGTGCCAGCCGACGTGCCAGCCGCGGCCGGAGATGGCGGTACGGCGGATCCAGGGGGATCCGCTGGGGGTCCGGCTGGTGCTCGCGGCGCGTACGGAGGGGGAGTTGGACCTGGTGTTCCCCGAGCTGTGGGAGGCGTACGCGGAGGTTGCGCGGGAGGCGCCCGGCTATGGGGAGTGGCTTGATCTGGTAGGGGTGTAGGGACGGTCGGGGGTGTGACGGTCGGGGGTGTGACGGTCGTGTGTCGGGTGCGGGCCGGTGGGGGCTGGTCGCGCAGTTCCCCGCGCCCCTGAAAGCCGGCGGTTGCCCGTGCCCTTCCAAGCAAGCAGTTCCCCGCCGCGCTGAAGGCACAAGGCGAAAGGCAAGGGCGCCCTCTTTCCAGAAGGCGCCCTCTGCCATCGTCTGCGTCAGACGCCGATGTCTTCTCCGTCCTTGCGCCAGACCGCGACCACCGACGGGCGGACGATCTTGCCGGGGCCGTCGGGCCACACGCTCGCCGGGTTCTCGACGGTCGCGCCGGTGATCTCGCCCGGGTGCTGGACCGCGACGAGGACGCGGCGGTCCTGGACGAGCGGGCCGCAGGTCTCGGCGCCCTTCGGCACGGTCAGGAACTGCTTCAGCTCACCGCGCCGCTCGCCCTTGGTCGCCACGCCGAACAGGCCGTCGTGGGAGCCGAGCTGGGCGCCGTCGGTGGAGATCCACAGGTTGCCGTGCGGGTCGAAGGCCACGTTGTCCGGGCAGGAGATCTGGCTGACCTTGTCCTTCGGATAGCCCGCGAAGTACGTCGCCGGATCCTTCGGGTCGCCCGCCACCAGGAACAGCGACCAGGCGAAGGTGGTGGCGTCGGCGCGGTTGCGGCGCTCGGTCAGCTCCAGGACGTGCCCGTGCTTGTTGGCGTTGCGCGGGTTGGCCTCGTCCACCTTGGCATTGGAGCCGACACCGCGGTTGGTGTTGTTCGTCAGGGCGACGTACACCTTGCCGGTGTGCGGGGAGGGCTGGATGTCCTCCGGGCGGTCCATCTTCGTGGCGCCCACCTTGTCACCGGCGAGGCGCGTGAAGACGTACACCTCCTCGGCACTCATGCCGGGGACGTGCGAGACGGCGCCCTTCGCGGTGGCGGTGGCCAGCGGGATCCACGTACCGCTGCCGTCGAACTCGCCGTCGGAGGGGAGCTTGCCGGTGCCGTCGATCTCGATCGCCGGGGAGTCGCCGGTGAGCTTGGCGACGTACAGCGTGCCCTCGTCGAGGAGGGTCAGGTTGTGCTCGCGGGCGGCGCGGCTGGTGCCGTGGCGCATCCGCTTGCTGCCGACGAACTTGTACATGTAGTCGAAGCGCTCGTCGTCGCCGGTGTACGCGACCGGGCGGCCGTCGTCCGTGAGACGGATCGTCGCGCCCTCGTGCTTGAACCGCCCGAGCGCGGTGCGCTTGCGGGGCGTCGAGGTCGGGTCGTACGGGTCCAGCTCGACGATGTAGCCGAAGCGGTGGACCTCGTTCGGCTCCTGGGCGACGTCGAAACGCTTGTCGAACCGCTCCCACTTGCGCTCGGTGGCACCGGTGCCGATGCCGTAGCGGGCGTCGGTCGTGCGGCTCGCGTTGGCGAAGTACTGGTTGAAGTTCTCCTCGCCGTGCAGCGTCGTGCCCCAGGGGGTCTCGCCGCCGGCGCAGTTGTTGAGCGTGCCGAGGACCTTCCTGCCGGTCGGGTCGGCGGAGGTCTTCAGGAGGCTGGACCCGGCCGCGGGACCGGTCACCTTGAACTCGGTGGTCGCGGTGACACGCCGGTTGAGGTGGTGGCGGGGCACGGCCGTGAGCCTGCCCGTCTTCCGCTCCTCCTCGACCACGACGACACCCAGACCGTGCGCGGCCCAGGCGATCTCGGCCTGCTCGCGGGTCGGGTTCGCGGGGTCGTAGCCCTTGAACATCAGGACCTCGTCCGTGTACTCGTGGTTCGCCACGAGCAGCTGACGGCCGCGCTCGCCCGGCAGCGGGAGCAGGGCGAGGAAGTCGCAGTTGTAGCCGAACTGGCCGGCCTGCGCCGCCGCGGTCTGCCGGTCCGGGTCGAAGGCGGGGGCACCGCGCAGGATGGGCTCGCCCCAGCGGATGACCACATTCTGGCCGTAGCCCTCGGGGACGGTGACGGCGTCGGTGGTGTTCGGCGCGACGGGGGTGAAGCGCAGACCGCGGGCGGCCTTGCCCTTCGAACCGTTAGAGCCGTGCGAGCCGTGCGCACCGTGCGAGCCCTTCGAGGCGGTGGCGGCTCCGGCGGGCTGGGCCGCGGCCGGGGCCGCACCTGCGCCGAGGACCGCGCTCCCGGCCGCCGCCGTGGTCACGGTCACCGCGGCGGCGGCCCGCATCATCGACCGACGGCTGAGCGCTCCGGCGATGACGTCGCCGACGTATTCGTTGGCGCTGGTGTTGGGCGCCGGGTGGAAGCAGGCATCACCACAGCGGTACCGACAGGTCATCTCGGAACGGCCGCCCGGGTGTGAACCGGTCGAGCCGAGCAGAGGCAGCAGGTTGCGCACGTTCCCTCCCCTATGTCTGTGTCTGGCGTGACGCTAGGGGCACGCGCGTGCGAGAGCGCGGACGCAAGGTGAACGGAGAGTGAACCGGGCCCAGCCAAAAGGGCTTTGACCCCGACATGCGTACGGGAACAGGTTCGATGTTTGGGCCCGATAAAGATCTTCGGTCCTGGCGGCTAACCTTACGTGTCCGTCCTGGCCAGGGATTGACGGAACCAACTCATGCGAAGGGTTGCGCACATGGGCATTCTCACCCGCCTGCGGAATGCGTTCGGAAAGTCACGCAAGGGGGACGCTGACGCTGCCGCGGTCCCTTCCGCATCTGCCGCCGCCGAGCCGACCGTGCCGGCCGCCCGGCAGGAGACGGCTCCCGAGCCCACGCCTGCGGCAGCCGAGCCTGAGGTCTCTGTCCCCGCACCGGCCACGGAGCGCGAGCCCGAGGCCGAAGCCGTGCCGGCGCCGGAGCGACAGCCCGAGCGCGGGACCGAGACGAAGGCGTCCTCGGTGGACGACCTGGTCTCGGCGGCGTTCGACAACGTAACGGTCCCGAAGCAGGCGACGGCACCTGCGGGGGCTGCGGCGCCTGCGGCGAAGACTGACGCCGAGGCCGCCGCCGAGGCCGAGGTCGTGGCTGCCGCCGAGGCTGTGGCCGAGGCGAAGCCGGTGGCTGAGCCCGAGCCCGTCGTGGAGGCGGAGCCCGAGGCGGCGCCTGCCGCGAAGGTTGAGCCCGAGCCGGTGGCTGAACCGGAGCCGGTCGTGGCGCCCGAGCCCGCGAAGGCGGAGGCCGAGCCCGCGAAGGCAAAGGCGGAGGCCGAGCCCGCGAAGGCAAAGGCGGAGGCCGAGCCGGAGCCCGTCGTCGAGACGGCACCGGAACCGGAGGCGACGCCCGAGCCGGTCGCCGAAGAGGTCACCGAGGTCGCTCCGGCGGCCGAGCCGGAGCCCGTCGCCTCCGAGGTGACGCCGGAGCCCGAGCCCGCGAAGGCAAAGGCGGAGGCCGAGCCCGTCATCATCGCCGCGGCCGAGGCCGAGCCCGAGCTGGTCATCCAGCTCGTCCCGGAGCCCGAGGCCGAGCCGGCCGTCGAACCGGAGCGGGAAGCCGAGGCCGTGGCCGCCGCGGAGGCAGCCGAGGCGGAGGCGGAGGCGGCAGCCTCGGCCGAGGCCGCCCCGGAACCGACACCGGCACCGGAACCGGCCCCCGAGCCCCTCGCGGCAGAGACCGAGAAGCAGTCGGCGCCCGAAGCCAAGACCGAGGCGGCCCCCGAAGCCAAGGCTGAGGCTGCTCCCGCAGCTGCGGCCAAGCCTGCCGGGGGCGAGGACGCGGTAGCCGCCCAGGCCCCCGCTCTCCTCAGCGCCTACAAGGCGGCGGCCACCGCCCTGGCGAACCAGGGCCTCACCGACGCCCGTGCCAAGGTCTACCTCGTCCTCGACCGCTCCGCGTCGATGCGCCCGTACTACAAGGACGGCTCCGCACAGGCTCTCGGCGAGCAGACCCTCGCCCTCGCGGCCCACCTGACGCCGGAGGCGAACGTCCAGGTCGTCTTCTTCTCCACCGAACTGGACGGCACCGGCGAACTCACCCTCGCCGAGCACGACAACAAGATCGACGAACTCCACGCGGGCCTCGGCCGCATGGGCCGTACGAGCTATCACGCGGCCGTGGAGGAAGTGATCGCCCTGCACGAGAAGGCGGGCACTCCCGCGGAGCCCGGCCTGGTCGTCTTCCAGACGGACGGCGCCCCGGACGCCAAGACCCCGGCCACCCAGGCCCTGACGTCGGCGGCGAAGAGCCACCCCGGCCTCTTCTTCTCCTTCGTCGCGTTCGGCGAGCAGGACAACAAGGCCTTCGACTACCTCCGCAAGCTGAAGTCGGACAACACCGCGTTCTTCCACGCGGGCCCGGCCCCCCGCGAACTCACGGACGCGGAGATCTACGAGGGCGTACTGGCGAACTGGCGCCCGTAACCCCACGCCACAGCCTCACCCGGGCCGCCCCTTCTCGTCCCATGAAACGAGGAGCGGGCGGCCCACCCGTGTCGGCTACGATTTCAAGGTTCGTAAGACGGCCGAAAGTCGAAGCAGCACTCGACCGGACGTCACCCCACGTAGCGACTCGGGAGCAGCCCGCAATGGCTCGACACCTCATCACCAGCGCCCTTCCGTACATCAACGGGATCAAGCACCTGGGCAACATGGTGGGGTCCATGCTCCCGGCGGACGTGTACGCCAGGTACCTCCGCCAGCGCGGTCACGATGTCCTCTACATCTGCGCGACGGACGAGCACGGCACCCCGGCCGAACTGGCGGCGAAGGAGCAGGGCCTGCCCGTCGCCGAATTCTGCGCCTCGGCGCATGACGCGCAGAAGGCCATCTACGACGGCTTCGCGCTCGCCTTCGACCACTTCGGCCGCAGCTCCTCCCCGCAGAACGCGGAGCTGACGCAGCACTTCGCCCGCAGGCTGAACGAGAACGGCTTCATCGAGGAGCGCGCGATCCGGCAGGTGTACTCGCCGGCCGACGGCCGCTTCCTCCCCGACCGTTACGTCGAGGGCACGTGCCCGCACTGCGGTTACGACAAGGCGCGCGGCGACCAGTGCGAGAACTGCACGCGTGTCCTGGACCCGACCGACCTGATCAACCCGCGCTCGGCGATCTCGGGTTCGACGGAGCTGGAGGTCCGCGAGACATCGCACCTCTTCCTCCTCCAGTCGAAGCTGCAGGGCGAGGTGGAGGCGTGGATCGACGAGGTCGCGGACGAGTGGCCGCAGCTCGCGTCCTCCATCGCCCGCAAGTGGCTGACCGAGGGCCTGCACGACCGCGCGATCACCCGTGACCTGGACTGGGGCGTCCCGGTCCCGGCCGACACGTGGCCGACGCTGGCCGCCGACGGCAAGGTCTTCTACGTCTGGTTCGACGCGCCGATCGAGTACATCGGAGCGACCAAGGAGTGGGCGGACGCGGCTCCGGAGGAGAACCGGGACTGGAAGTCGTGGTGGTACGAGCCGGCGGGCGCCTCCGACGTGCGGTACACGGAGTTCATGGCCAAGGACAACGTCCCCTTCCACAGCGTGATGTTCCCCGCGACGGAGATGGGCGTACGGGAGCCGTGGAAGAAGGTCGACCAGCTCAAGGCCTTCAACTGGCTGACGTACTACAGCGGTAAGTTCTCCACCTCGCAGAAGCGGGGCGTCTTCACCGACCAGGCGCTCGACATCCTGCCCGCGGACTACTGGCGCTACTTCCTCATCGCGAACGCCCCCGAGTCGGACGACTCGTCGTTCACGTGGGAGCACTTCACGGCGACGGTGAACAAGGACCTGGCCGACACCCTCGGCAACTTCGTCAACCGCGTCCTGTCCTTCTCGAAGAAGCGCTTCGGCGAGGAGGTCCCGGCGGGCGCGGAGTCCGGCGCCCCGGAGGCGAAGCTGGGCGAGGAGATCGCATCGCTCCTCTCCGACTACGAGTCCCAGATGGAGGCGCTCCAGTTCCGCAAGGCGGCGGCTGCCCTGCGCGCCCTGTGGTCGGCGGGCAACTCCTACCTGGAGGAGAAGGCCCCCTGGCTGGAGATCAAGACGAACCCGGAGGGCGCGGCGCTCACCCTGCGCACGGCGATGAACCTGATCCACCTGTACGCGGTGGTCTCGGAGCCGTTCATCCCGGCGTCGTCGGCGGCGATGCGAGCAGCCTTCGCCCTGCCGAACGACACGGCAACGTGGGTAACCCAGGAGGAGGCGAAGTCCCTGAACTCCCTCCCCGCGGGCACCCCGTTCACGGTCCCCCCGGTCCTCTTCGCCAAGATCACGGACGAGGACCTGGAAACGTACAAGGAGCGCTTCGGCGGGGCGCCGGAGTAACGCCAGCCCGCTCGTCCTGAACGACCGGGGTGGCCGGACACCGTGCAACGACGGTGCCCGGCCACCCCGTTCGCGTACACGGAGCCGAGGACTACGCGACGGCCGAATGGGCAGAGCAGCCGGTGCAGTTCGGGCCACCCCAATGGCCGTTGCTCACCCTGCGCCCGTTGGTCGCGGGGCCGCACAACATGCCGGTGATCACCAGTGCGGCGGAGGGTCGCAAGGACCTCGCGCTCGCGACACTGTCCGCGATCACCCACGCCAAGGGCCCTGAGATCGGGACGATACTCAAAGCGGTGACGACCGTTGACTCGGGAAAGCCTCTGCCCCGGGCGGGCGGGGGCAGGTCACGTGGGTGAAGGGTCCGCTCACGGCACCCTCGGCCCCGTAACCGGCCGCCCCTTCTCGTCGTACGGCCAGACATTCGGCGTGCAGCCCCGCATCCCCTTGATCTGTTGCATCATCGCCGGGGCCGGTCTGCCCGGGCCGGGGCATGTCACGTGGTCGTGGCCGAGGAAGTGGCCCACCTCGTGGTTGATGATGAGGGCGCGGTACGCGTCCACGTCGTCGGCGTAGACCGGGGTCGCCAGCAGCCAGCGTTTGAGGTTGACCACCACGTCCTTGCCCACGCTGCAGTTGACCTCGCCGCGCGTGTTCAGGCCGTAGCGGCCGCAGATCTCGTCCACCGTTCCCGGTGTGGCCAGCCGTACGACGAAGTCGGCCGACCCGGTCGAGACCCGCTTGAAGCCCGACCGGCCGTCCGCCGTCCAGCCTCGTCGGTCCGCCAGTATCCCCTCCACCTGGCCCGCCACGTCCGCCGCCGACTGCGCGAGGCCCTTCTCCACGACGACCTTGTAGCGCAGCGGGCGGGCGCCCCGTCCCACGGTTCCGCTCCCACCGCCGGCCGTGGTGAACGTCCCCGGCCCCGAGGAGGGGATGGAGGGCGAGGACGACGGGGCAGAGACCGAGTCCGGGGACTCCTCGTTTCCCGGGCTCGCGCTGGGCTTGCTGGGCTTGCTCTCCTGCGAGGGCCGGGAGGGACGGTTCGACTCCTCGGCCGCCGCCTCCGGCTCGTCGTCGGAGCTGCCTGAACTCGACGCCGCCGGTGTCCCCCCGCTCACCGCCAGCGCCGCCGCCGATAACACCGCCAGCGCCGCCAACCCCCACAACAGGGGCCCCTTCCCCCTGCCGCCGCCGCTCGCGGAGCCTCTGCGACGGCGGCGGGATCTCGCGGTCGGGGACGGCTCGGTCGCGCGGCGGTTGATCTTGGTCATGAGCATCAAGAGTGAATACGCGGGGCGTTGGGTTCTGGCTCAGCGGATAACGAAGCCATAACGTCCCGTTGGGGACGCCCCGTTACGGGACCCCGCTCCTGGCATGTGCACGATTCATCCGTATGGTTTCGTCATGGCAGTCCCCCAGGTCATCCCGATCGCGTACGAGCCGCGCCACCGCACCGATGCCATCGGTCACTACGCGGAGGGGCAATTCCTGGGGTCGGTCACCTACGCCTTCCCCGAGGAATACCGCCCCGACGACGGCTGGGAAGAGCACAAACGCCTCTTCACCGTGCTCCACACCTTCGATACCGAGGGTCGCCACCGCGACTCGGAGATCTGGTGCGCCGGCACCTGGGCCGAGCAGCAGCGCAACCCGCAGGGGCCCGACTCGGTCCTCGCCCAGGCGCAGGCCCATCTCGCGAAACTGCTCCGGAGCCTTCCCCGGCGCCGTTACACGGACATCGCGGTCCAGCCCTTCCGGCTCACCCGCGACGGCGTGCTGTTCGGCCTGCTGACCGGCGAGGACGACGGCGAGCCCTGGGCCGAGCTGTATCCCGACCGTCTCGGCTTCGGCCCGCCCTGGGACGGCACCTACGACACCTGAGCACTCCGCCGGGCCCGTCCATTCTCGCTCCGCCACACCTCCGCGCCGGCCCCATCCAGGCCGAGGGAGGTACGGGCGATGCGCACATGGTCGAGACCTTCGGCGGCCGTCCGTGTCACCAGGGCGTACTCGGCCGCCGTACGGGCGGTGGCCAGTTCCGCCCGGGCCCTGCGCAGGCGTTCGGAGGCGTCCGTGAGGGCCTGCGTCGCCGTACCGTCCGCTCCCGCTCCTGTCCGTACCTCAAGGGCCGACAGGCCTGCTCCCAGCCGGACCACCCAGCGGTTGGCGTCGGCCTCCGCGTCCAGGCCGGACGAGCCGGACAGGTCGCGCGTGCGGCCCCGGCGGCGCGTCGCGACCACCGCTCCGGCGATCAGCAACAGTGCGAGCAGCACGGCGCATCCCATGGTCTCCTCCGGTGATCTCGTCCGGCGCCGCCGGTGTCCTGCGGGCCCGCGAGGCGTTCTCACCTCGCACCCGCCATCAGACGCCCTGCCGCTGTGTCCACCCGGCGAACACCCTGTGGGTCACCTGATCACCCCAGTGGGCCCGGGACGTCCTTCGTCCCGGGCCCACCCGCTGTACGCGTTCCTGCGCGGCCGACTCAATCGGCGGTCACCAGCTTCAGCTTGCCGACGCCGACGCCGACGCCGACGCAGTCGCCGAAGTCCCCGGCTGCACCGCGTCGTCCGTGCCCTCGTGCGTCGCGTCCGGGTCCACGCCCATCGTGATAGAGCCGATGACCCCCTTCGCGATGGCGTTCTTCTTGTACTTGAGCTTCAGGAGACCGCCGGCCGTACCGGACTGGTCGTAGATCGTGTCCTCGGTGAGCGTCGTGCGCTCCGTCGTCGACGTGGAGTACGGCTCGACCTCCGCCGAGGCGAGCACCGACTCCTCGTCGAAGAAGAACTGACCGGTGTGGCAGGTGTTGCCGCCCTCGTAACCGGCGTCCGTCCAGGTGCCGCCGACATGCACCTTGGTGTGGATGTGGACGCAACGGCCCTGGTACCAGCCGGGGAAGACCGTCCTGAAGGTGACGAAGCCCTGCTTGTCCGTCTTCCACGTGCCGCGCAGGTAGCGCTTGTCGTCGGTGGGCTCCTGGTGGCCGCCACCGCCACCGCCGGGCGGGGGACCGGTCGGGGAGCCGGTCGGAGTGCCGGTGGGCACGTCGGTGGGCGCCCCGGTGGGCGGCGTGCCGCCACCGCCGGAGGAGTCCTCGTAGCCGGAGTACAGACCCAGCGCGTCGCAGTGCCAGATGTCCACCGCGGCGTTCTTGATGGGCTTGCAGGTCTCGTTGTCGATCACCTTGAGGCGGAGGGTCAGCGCGATGCCCTCCCTGTCCTCGGTGATGTCCTGCCGGAGCTTGTCGGCATCGATGTAGTACGGCCCCTCGGTGGTCTCCGAGGTGAGCTTGTAGCAGCCCTCCGCGGCGGTCGAGGTGGCGCCCGCCGACGCGCCCTGCGCGCTCACGGCCGTCTGGCCGGCGTTCGCGGTCGCGGCGATCGTGCCGCCCACGCCCACCGCGGCGACCGCCGCGCCACCTGCCACGACGACCTTTCGCCGCGTCACATTCCGCTTGTGTTTCGGCCCTTGGGCCGACTGGCTTCCTGTCATGTTTCCCGTCATGAGCGAGGAAGCTAGGGAAGAAGGCTGTCAACAGCGTGGGCGCGGACTGTGGATTACCGTTCGCGGCCGAAACATGGCGCGAATCGACCGGCCACCGCCGGGCCCGGCGATCGACCAGCACCGTCGAACCCTCCGGTCGACCGGCCACCGTCGGATCCTCCAGGACCCCTACGGCAGTCACTCGTCGCCATCGCCGAACCAAGCCACTGTGGGGCGGTGCCCCCTCGTTCCGGAGGGG
>NZ_JBHWZP010000265.1:0-13370 GCF_042728395.1 Streptomyces sp. NPDC060205 | reverse complement strand
CCTCAAACGCCGGACGGGCTGAGTGGGTGGACGGACCCGTTCTCGATCCCGAGCGGGTGGCGCATGGGCGGCGAGACGGCTTGGACGGTGCACCATGTGCGGGTGCCTGGGCATGACCCGGTGACGGTCCGAGTACGAGGCACGCAGACCGGTACGGCGGTCAGACTGGACGTCGCGGGCGGCGCAGCCGACACCCACTGGGTGTCGGGCGGCGCAGCCGGAGCTGTTCGGGGGTCCGGGGGCTTGCCCCCGGTTTCGGGAGGGGGCGGGGCTGGGGAAGAAGAAAGTCCCTCCACCCTCACCCTCCACCTGGACGGCCAGACCCACACCTTCCACCACTGCGGCACCTGGCTCGGCCGTGACGGCGACGCGTGGAACGTGACGGACCACGACCCCGTCACCGCCTCCCTCTCCGGCACGGCCCACGCCGGCGCCGACTCCCTCACCGCCCCCATGCCCGGCACGGTCACCGTCGTGAAGGTGGCGGCCGGGGACGAGGTGACCGCGGGCCAGAGCCTGCTGGTGGTCGAGGCGATGAAGATGGAGCACGTCATCTCCGCCCCGCACGCCGGCACCGTCACCGAGCTGGACGTCACCCCGGGCTCGACGGTCGCCATGGACCAGGTCCTGGCCGTGATCGCGCCCCAGGAACCGACGGCACCGCAGGAGGAGCAGGCATGACGACCCCCGAACCCGGCCTGCCCATGGCCGTACCGGCCGAAGGCCTCCCCCGGAAGGTCCGTATCCACGAGGTCGGCGCCCGAGACGGCCTGCAGAACGAGAAGGCCACCGTCCCGACGGAGATCAAGGCGGAGTTCATCCACCGCCTCGCCGCCGCGGGCCTCACCACCATCGAGGCGACGAGTTTCGTCCACCCCAAGTGGGTGCCCCAACTGGCGGACGCGGAGCAGCTGTTCCCGCTCGTGAGGGAGACGGCCCCACACCTGCCCGTCCTCGTACCGAACGAACGCGGTCTGGACCGCGCCCTGGACCTCGGCGCGACCCGCATCGCCGTGTTCGCCAGCGCCACGGAGTCCTTCGCGAAGGCCAACCTCAACCGGACGGTGGACGAGGCGCTGGCGATGTTCGAGCCGGTGGTCGCGCGGGCCAAGGCGCAGGACGCCCACGTGCGCGGCTATCTCTCCATGTGTTTCGGCGACCCGTGGGAGGGCCCGGTCCCGCTCCCGCAGGTCGTCCGCGTGTGCCGGGCCCTGCGCGACATGGGCTGCGACGAGCTGAGCCTGGGCGACACGATCGGCGTGGCGACCCCGGGCCATGTGACCGCGCTGCTCACCGCGCTGAACGAGGAGAACATCCCCACGCCCTCCCTCGGCGTGCACTTCCACGACACGTACGGCCAGGCCCTCTCCAACACTTTGGCCGCACTCCAGCACGGCGTGACGACGGTGGACGCGTCGGCGGGCGGCCTCGGCGGCTGCCCGTACGCGAAGAGCGCCACCGGCAACCTCGCCACCGAAGACCTCGTGTGGATGCTGACGGGCCTCGGCATCGACACCGGGGTCGATCTCGGCCTCCTCACCGCCACCAGCGTGTGGATGGCCGGACAACTGGGCCGACCCAGCCCGTCCCGCACCGTTCGCGCCCTCTCCCACAAGGAGTGACCCCGATGTCCCTGGACCACCGCCTGTCCCCCGAGCTCGACGAACTGCGCCGTACGGTCGCCGAGTTCGCCCGCGACGTCGTGGCGCCGAAGATCGGCGACTTCTACGAGCGGCACGAGTTCCCGTACGAGATCGTCCGCGAGATGGGCCGCATGGGCCTGTTCGGGCTGCCGTTCCCGGAGGAGCACGGCGGCATGGGCGGCGACTACCTGGCGCTGGGCATCGTCCTCGAAGAGCTGGCGCGCGTCGACTCGTCGGTGGCGATCACCCTGGAGGCGGGCGTGTCGCTGGGCGCGATGCCGATCCACCTCTTCGGGACCCCGGAGCAGAAGGCGCAGTGGCTGCCCCGCCTCTGCTCGGGCGAACTGCTGGGCGCGTTCGGGCTGACCGAGCCGGACGGCGGCTCGGACGCGGGCGCGACGCGTACGACGGCCCGCCTGGACGAGGCGACGGACGAATGGGTGATCAACGGCTCCAAGTGCTTCATCACCAACTCGGGTACGGACATCACGGGCTTGGTGACGGTCACGGCGGTCACGGGCCGCAAGCCGGACGGCGGGCCCCTGATCTCCTCGATCATCGTCCCGTCCGGCACCCCCGGCTTCACGGTCGCCGCCCCCTACTCCAAGGTCGGCTGGAACGCCTCGGACACCCGCGAGCTGTCCTTCGCGGACGTCCGCGTCCCGGCCGCGAACCTGCTCGGCGAAGAGGGCCGCGGTTACGCCCAGTTCCTCCGCATCCTGGACGAGGGCCGCATCGCCATCGCGGCCCTGGCGACGGGCCTGGCCCAGGGCTGCGTCGACGAATCCGTCAAGTACGCGAAGGAACGGCACGCCTTCGGCCGCCCGATCGGCGCGAACCAGGCGATCCAGTTCAAGATCGCGGACATGGAGATGCGGGCCCACACGGCGCGCCTGGCCTGGCGCGACGCGGCGTCCCGCCTGGTGGCGGGCGAACCGTTCAAGAAGGAGGCGGCCCTGGCCAAGCTCCACTCCTCCACGATCGCCGTCGACAACGCCCGCGACGCCACCCAGATCCATGGCGGCTACGGCTTCATGAACGAGTACCCGGTCGCCCGCATGTGGCGAGACTCCAAGATCCTGGAAATCGGCGAGGGCACGAGCGAGGTCCAACGCATGCTGATCGCAAGGGAGCTGGGCCTGACGGGCTGACCGAGCCGCCCGGCCACCCGTCACCTGACCGCCCTCACCATCGGCCGACGCCAGCTCACAGCCCTGATACGCACCCTCGGCATAGGCCAGAGGCAAAATCACTCGTACGACTGAACGCATGCCGTTCAGCCGTCCGCCGGCAACGCAGCTCACTACGTTCCGTCGCATGGTCAGCTAACCGCATGAGGCGATGCACCAGATCTTCAGGGAGGACCCCCGGCTGTTCGCCCGGGCCCTCCCGAAGGCCGGCATCACTCTCCCCGAACCCACGGACGTCCAGCTCCTGGACACTGATCTCACCGAGATCAGGCCGCTCGAACGCCGCGTGGACACCCTGTTACGGGTCGACACGGCGGACAGCGGGAGTTACCTGCTCGCCATCGAGATGCAGGGGCGGCGGGACCCGGACAAGCTCAACAGCTGGACGTACTACCTGGCACATCTCTACGCCAAGTACGAGCTGCCCCCGGTCCTCCTCGTCGTCTGTCAGGACAAGTCCACCGCGTCCTGGGCGGCCGAGCCCATCCGCATCGGACCGTCCACCCACACCAGCATCGCCGTCTTCCCACTGGTGCTGGGGCCCGACAACCTCCCCGCGATCATCGACCCGGACGAGGCGGCACAAGACCTCGGGCTCTCGGCCTTCTCAGTACTCACCCACGCCAAGGATCCCGCCCTCCCTGCGATACTGGACGCTCTGGCGACGGCACTCGTCGACACCGGCGGCCAAGCCGCGAAGGACTGGGCGGAATTCATCGAGATCGGTCTGGGCGACCCCCGGACGCGCGCACTTTGGAGGAACTTGATGGCCACGTACACCAGTCGCTTCCCCGGCAGCGGAACCATCATCGAAGAAACCCGCATCCAGAGCCGGACCGAGGACATCCTCCGTCTCCTCACCCTCCGCGGCATCGACGTCCCCGAAGCCGCACAGGAGCGCATCGCCGGCTGCACCGATCTGGAGACCCTGGGCGTCTGGTTCGACCGGGCGGTCACGGCTGCCGACGTGGAGGAACTGTTCACGCCCTAGTGAGCCACCGGCGCGGGCCTGCGCACGGCCACCCGTAAGGCGGCGGCAGGCAGTGAGGCGAGAAAACCCGGCTTTCTTCGCCTCACGGGCGGGCAGTTGCGCGGGCCGCCGCACAGCCCGCTCACAGCGGCACCGACCGGTCGCCGCGCGCGTTTCCGCAGGTCGAACCCGCCTCCTGGACACAAGCTGAGGTTAGGCTAACCTACCTTCGCACCTGTCCCGGCGGGCCATCCGCCCTGTTCGAAAGCAGCCACGCCATGTCCAACGCCCGTGCCACCCACCTCACCCGACGCGGCATCCTCGCCGCCGGCGGGGCCGTCGGCCTCGGGGCCGTGCTGGCCGCCTGCGGTGACGACGACCCGAAAAGCGGTGGCTCGGCGGACAGGTCGAAGGCCGCCGCGTCCGGCCCCTGGACGTTCAAGGACGACCGCGACGAGACCGTGAAGCTCGACAAGGTCCCGGCGAACATCGTCGCGTTCACCGGTGTCGCCGCCGCCCTCTTCGACTACGGCATCGAGGTCAAGGGCGTCTTCGGCCCGACGAAGACGAAGGACGGCAAGGCCGACGTCCAGGCCGGCGACATGGACGTCAGCAAGGTGACGGTCCTCGGCAACGTGTACGGCCAGTTCAACGTCGAGAAGTACGCGACGCTCGCCCCGGACGTGCTGATCTCCACGATGTTCGACGACGCCGGCACCCTCTGGTACGTCCCCGCGGAGTCCAAGGACAAGATCTCCAAGCTCGCCCCGAGCGTCGGCATCTCCGTCTACGACCGTCAGCTGCCCAAGCCGCTGGAGCGCATGCTCGCGCTCGCCGAGTCGCTGGGCGCGGACGTGAAGGCCGCGAAGACCGTCGAGGCGAAGAAGAACTTCGAGAAGGCCGCCGAGCGTCTGCGCGCCGCCGCGAAGGCCCGCCCGGAGATCAAGGTCCTCGCTGGTTCCGCCAGCCAGGACATCTTCTACGTGTCCGGCTCGAACCTCTCCATCGACCTGGAGTACTTCAAGGCCCTCGGCGTGAACCTCGTCGAGCCGCCCGCCAAGGTCCTGAAGGCGAGCGGCGGCTGGTTCGAGAACCTCAGCTGGGAGAACGTCGACAAGTACCCGGCCGACGTCATCATCATGGACGACCGCACCGCGACCATCCAGCCCGCCGACATCACCGAGGCAACCTGGAAGAAGCTGCCCGCCGTCAAGGCCGGTCAGGTCATCGGCCGCACCCCCGAGCCGATCCTCTCCTACGCCAAGTGCACCCCCATGCTCAACAACCTCGCCGAGGCCATCGAAAAGGCCAAGAAGGTCGCCTGAGCCACTTTCAGGGGCGCGGGGAACTGCGCGGCCCGCCCCCACCGGGCCCGCAGACAGGCCAGTTGGGAGTCATGCGTCACAGCAAGAGCGAGGCGCACCCTCAGGCACAGGAACTTAGGTTAGGCTAACCTAAGTTAAGCGCCGCCCCCCCACGGCTCCTACCTGCGCCCGTCCCTCTCCCGCCCCTCCGGAGGACTCCCCCATGCGCTCGCACCTGCTCAACGACACGACCGCGGACCGGTACCGCCGTTCCGTGACCGAAGGAATAGAGCGGGTGGCGGCCAAACTCGCCACCACGGAACGACCGTTCACGGGCGTCACGGTCGACGCCCTCGCCCCCCGCATCGACCGGATCGACCTCGACAAGCCGCTGCACGACACCACCGCGGTGCTCGACGAGCTGGAGGACGTCTACCTCCGGGACGCGGTCTACTTCCACCACCCCCGCTACCTCGCCCACCTCAACTGCCCGGTGGTCATACCCGCGGTGGTCGGCGAAGCGGTCCTGTCCGCCGTCAACTCCTCCCTGGACACCTGGGACCAGTCGGCCGGCGGCACCCTCATCGAGCGCAGGCTCATCGACTGGACGAACGAGCGCATCGGGTTCGGCCGCTCCGCCGACGGCGTGTTCACCTCCGGCGGCTCGCAGTCCAACCTCCAGGCGCTGCTCCTCGCCCGCGAGGAGGCCAAGCCGGGGCGGGCAGGCTGGGAGGCGTCCGCCTCGTACGGCAAACTGCGGATCTTCGCCTCCGAGGCGAGCCACTTCAGCGTCAAGAAGTCCGCGAAACTGCTCGGCCTGAGCCAGGACGCCGTGGTCACCGTGCCCACCGGCAACGACAAGCGCATGCAGACCGTCGCGCTCGCCCATGAGCTGGAGCGCTGCGAGCGGGACGGCCTGATCCCCATGGCGGTCGTCGCCACCGCCGGCACCACCGACTTCGGCTCCATCGACCCGCTGCCCGAGATCGCCGAGCTGTGCGAGCAGTTCGGCGCCTGGCTGCACGTGGACGCCGCGTACGGCTGCGGACTGCTCGCCTCGCTCAAGAACCGGCACCGCATCGACGGCATCGAGCGCGCCGACTCGGTCACCGTGGACTACCACAAGTCCTTCTTCCAGCCGGTGAGTTCGTCCGCCGTGCTGGTCCGCGACGCGGCCACCCTGCGCCACGCCACCTACCACGCGGAGTACCTCAACCCGCAGCGCGCGGTGCAGGAGCGCATCCCGAACCAGGTCGACAAGTCCCTGCAGACCACCCGCCGCTTCGACGCCCTCAAACTGTGGATGACGCTGCGGACGATGGGCGCCGACGGCATCGGCCAGCTCTTCGACGAGGTCTGCGACCTGGCGGAGCAGGGCTGGCAGCTGCTGGCCGCCGACCCGCGCTACGACGTCGTGGTCGCCCCCTCCCTGTCGACCCTCGTCTTCCGCTACATCCCGGCCGCCGTCACCGACCCCGCCGAGATCGACCGCGCCAACCTGTACGCCCGCAAGGCCCTGTTCGCCTCCGGCGACGCGGTGGTCGCCGGGACGAAGGTCGGCGGCCGTCACTTCCTGAAGTTCACCCTGCTCAACCCCGAGACCACGACGGACGACATCGCCGCCGTGCTCGACCTGATCGCCGGCCACGCCGAGCAGTACCTTGGAGAGTCCCTTGACCGCGCTTCCTGAACCCGCTGACTCCGCCGTGCGCACAGCACACGATTTCATCGGCATCGGTCTTGGCCCCTTCAACCTCGGCCTCGCCTGCCTCACCGAGCCGATCGACGAACTCGACGGTGTCTTCCTGGAGTCCAAGCCGGACTTCGAGTGGCACTCCGGGATGTTCCTGGAGGGCGCGCACCTCCAGACGCCGTTCATGTCGGACCTGGTCACCCTGGCCGACCCGACGTCCCCGTACTCCTTCCTGAACTACCTCAAGGAGTCGGGCCGTCTGTACTCGTTCTACATACGCGAGAACTTCTACCCGCTGCGCGTCGAGTACGACGACTACTGCCGCTGGGCCGCCTCGAAACTCTCCAGCGTCCGCTTCAGCACGACGGTCGCTGAGGTGACGTACGAGGACGACAGCGAGGTGTACGTCGTGCGGACCACCGCCGGTGACGAGTACCGCGCCCGGCATCTGGTCCTCGGCACCGGCACTCCCCCGTACGTCCCGGAGGCCTGCGCGGACCTCGGCGGGGACTTCATCCACAACTCCCGGTACAAGCAGCACAAGCGGGAGCTGCAGGCCAAGAAGTCGATCACGCTGGTCGGCAGCGGGCAGTCCGCCGCCGAGATCTACTACGACCTGCTGAGCGAGATCGACGTCCACGGCTACCGGCTGAACTGGGTCACGCGCTCCCCGCGGTTCTTCCCGCTGGAGTACACCAAGCTCACCCTGGAGATGACCTCCCCGGAGTACGTCGACTACTTCCACGCGCTGCCCGAACGGACCCGCTACCGCCTCCAGGCGGAGCAGAAGGGCCTGTTCAAGGGCATCGACGGGGAGCTGATCGACTCGATCTTCGACCTGCTCTACCAGAAGAACCTCGGCGGCCCGGTCCCCACCCGGCTGCTCACCAACTCGGCGCTGAAGCACGCGCGTCACGAGAACGGCACGTACACCCTGGGGCTGCGCCAGGAGGAGCAGGAGACGGACTACGAGCTGCAGTCCGAGGGCCTGATCCTGGCGACCGGCTACAAGTACGTGGAGCCCGCGTTCCTCAAGCCCGTGCGCGACCGGATCCGCTACGACGGGCACGGCAACCACGACGTGACGCGCAACTACGCCATCGACACGACGGGCCGCGGGATCTTCCTGCAGAACGCCGGCGTCCACACCCACTCGGTGACGTCCCCGGACCTCGGCATGGGCGCGTACCGCAACGCGTACATCATCCGGGAACTGCTCGGCACCGAGTACTACCCGGTGGAGAAGTCCATCGCGTTCCAGGAGTTCGCCGTATGAGCACCGTCGGAGCCGCCAGCACCGTGGGCACGCTGAGCCTGCGCCTCCTCGACCCCCTCAAGGACGCCGAGCTGCTGCACTCCTGGGTGACCGATCCCAAGGCGGCGTACTGGATGATGCAGGACGCGAGACTGCAGGACGTGGAGCGCGAGTACATGGCCATCGCGGCCAGTGAGCACCACCACGCGTATCTCGGTCTGCACGACGGCCGGCCCGCGTTCCTGATGGAGAAGTACGACCCCCGGTACATCGAACTCGTCGGGCTGTACGAGCCCGAACCCGGTGACGTCGGTATGCACTTCCTGGTCGCCCCCACCGACCGGCCCGTGCACGGCTTCACCCGGGCCGTCATCACCGCCGTGATGAACGAGCTGTTCGCCGACCCCCGCACCCGCCGGGTCGTCGTCGAGCCCGATGTCACCAACACGGCGGTCCACGCGCTCAACGAGACCGTCGGCTTCGTCCCGGAGCGCGAGATCGAGAAGCCGGAGAAGCGCGCCCTGCTGTCCTTCTGCACCCGCGACCAGTACCTGAACCGGCGCAGCCCGGCCGGCCGAGGAGTTTCCCTGTGACCCTGTCCGACGCCGTGGCGCATCTGTCCCCCCACCGCTGGGCCCGGGCCGATCGCCTCCTCATCCGCAAAGCACTCGCCGAGTTCGCCCACGAGCGCCTGATCACTCCCGAGCCGGTCGACGCCGACGGCGACGGCCGCGACGGTAAAAAAGCCGAGTACGCCGTCCGCAGCGACGACGGTCTGACCCGCTACCGCTTCACCGCCACCCGCCGCGCCCTCGACCACTGGCAGGTCGACGCCGAGTCGATCACCCGCAGCCGCGACGGCGGTGAACTCCCGCTCGCCGCACTGGACTTCTTCATCGAGCTGAAAAAATCACTCGGCCTGAGCGACAAGGTGCTGCCGGTCTACCTGGAGGAGATCTCCTCCACCCTCTCCGGCACCTGCTACAAGCTCACCAAGCCGCAGCTCACCTCCCCCGAACTCGCGAAGAGCGGCTTCCAGGAGATCGAGACGGGGATGACCGAGGGCCACCCCTGCTTCGTCGCCAACAACGGCCGGCTCGGCTTCGGCATCCACGAGTACCTGTCGTACGCGCCCGAGACCGCGAGCCCCGTACGGCTGGTCTGGCTGGCCGCACACCGCTCGCGGGCCGCGTTCACGGCGGGCGTCGGCATCGAGTACGAGTCGTTCCTGCGGGACGAACTGGGCAAGGAGACCGTCGACCGCTTCCACGGCACGCTCCGCGACCAGGACCTCGACCCGGCCGACTACCTCTTCATCCCGGTCCACCCCTGGCAGTGGTGGAACAAACTGACGGTCACCTTCGCCGCCGAGATCGCCCGGCAGCACCTGGTGTGCCTGGGCGAGGGCGACGACGAGTACCTGGCCCAGCAGTCGATCCGGACGTTCTTCAACAAGAGCGAGCCCGAGAAGCACTATGTGAAGACCGCCCTGTCGGTCATCAACATGGGCTTCATGCGCGGCCTGTCCGCCGCCTACATGGAGGCGACCCCGGCCATCAACGACTGGCTGGCACAGCTCATCGAGAACGACCCGGTGCTGCGCTCGACGCGCCTGTCGATCATCCGCGAGCGCGCGGCCGTCGGCTACCGGCACCTGGAGTACGAGGCCGCCACCGACCGCTACTCCCCGTACCGCAAAATGCTCGCCGCCCTGTGGCGCGAGAGCCCGGTCCCCTCGCTCCGGGACGGCGAGTCCCTGGCCACCATGGCCTCCCTCGTCCACGTGGACCACGAAGGCGCCTCGATCGCCGCCGCGCTGATCCAACGCTCGGGCCTGACCCCGGTGGAGTGGCTGCGCCGCTACCTCCGCGCCTACTTCACCCCGCTGCTGCACAGTTTCTACGCGTACGACCTGGTGTTCATGCCGCACGGCGAGAACGTCATCCTCGTCCTCAAGGACGGGGTGGTCGAGCGGGCGATCTACAAGGACATCGCCGAGGAGATCGCCGTCATGGACCCGGACGCGGTGCTCCCGCCGACGGTCGAGCGGCTGCGCGTCGACGTCCCCGAGGACAAGAAACTCCTGTCGATCTTCACCGACGTCTTCGACTGCTTCTTCCGCTTCCTGGCGGCCAATCTGGCGGCCGAGGGCGTCATCGAGGAGGACGACTTCTGGCGGACGGTCGCCGACTGCGTACGCGACTACCAGGCGTCCGCGCCCGAACTCGCGGACAAGTTCCGGCAGTACGACATGTTCGCGCCCGAGTTCGCGCTGTCCTGCCTCAACCGGCTGCAGCTGCGCGACAACGAGCAGATGGTGGACCTCTCCGACCCGGCCGGGGCCCTCCAGCTCGTCGGCACGCTGAAGAACCCCATAGCCGGGCTGTAGGACCTGTTCCGCAGTCCTCACAGCAGGCGGGCGCCCCCCTGTACGGTCCCGGGGGCGCCCGCCGTCGTACTCGGTCGTGATCAGTGACTACTGTGCGCCGTGATCAGTAACTACTGTGCGGGCCAGGGCACTTGCGGCGACCGGTAGTAGTCGATGCCCAGCGCGTCCCAGCGGGGCGCCTGCGCGGCGAGCCGCACCTTGTAGGTGTCCCAGTCGTGCGTCGAGGCGGGCGACCAGCCCAGCTCGGCCACGCCCGGCAGCCGCGGGAACGCCATGTACTCGATGTGCCGCGAGTTCGACAGCGTCTCCGTCCACAGCGGCGCCTCGACCCCGCGTACGGCCGAACTCGGAGTGTTCGGCAGATAGTTGCCAGGATCCCAGTCGTACGACCGCCGCACCTCCACGAGCCCGGCCCAAGCCTGCCCGAGGGGCGTGTCGGCGGTGTATTTCATATCCAGATACACGCGGTCGGCGGGCGAGAGGACGATCCCGGTGCCGTTCCTGGCCGCCGCCGCGACCTGCTCCTTCTCCGCGGCGCTCGTGTCGTCGAGACCCCAGTACTGGGCCAGCGCGCCCTTCGCGGGAGCCGCCCCGGTCAGCTGGTGCCACCCCATCACGGACTTCCCGTACTTGGCGACGATCGGCTGGACCTTCTCCATGAAGGCCACATAGTCCTCGTGGCTGGTGGAATGCGCCTCGTCACCACCGATGTGCAGGTACCTGCCGGGTGTGAGCGCGGCCAGCTCCCGCACCACATCGTCCACGAAGTCGTACGTCACCGGCTTGTCGACGCACAGCGAACTGAAGCCGACCTCGGTGCCGGTGTAGAGCGGTGGGGCGACACCGTCGCAGTTCAGCTCGGCGTACGAGGCGAGCGCCGCGTTGGTGTGACCGGGCATGTCGATCTCGGGCACGACCTCCAGATGCCGCGAGGCGGCGTACCGCACGAGGTCCGTGTACTGGGCCTTCGTGTAGTAACCGCCGGGCCCGCCGCCGACCTGCGTGGAGCCGCCGTACGTGGCGAGGCGCGGCCAGGAGTCGATGGCGATGCGCCAGCCCTGGTCGTCGCTGAGGTGCAGATGCAGCGTGTTGATCTTGTAGAGCGCGAGCTGGTCGATGTAGCGCTTGACCTGGTCCACGGTGAAGAAGTGCCGGGAGACGTCCAGCATCGCGCCGCGGTAGCCGTAGCGGGGGGTGTCCGTGATGGTGCCGCCGGCGACGGCCCAGGGCCCCGGCTGCTTCGAGTCCTTCTCGACGGCCGCCGGCAGCAGCTGCCGCAGGGTCTGCACACCGTGGAACAGCCCGGCGGACGCGCGGGCCGTGATCGTGACAGCACCCTTCCCGCTGGTCAGCCGATACCCCTCGGCGCCGAGGCCACCGGTGCCCTTCTGACTGATCCTGAGCCGGATGCCGTCGCCGCCCGGGTCGTCGGTGACGGGAAGCCGGTAGCCGGTCGACGGCCGCAGCACCCCGGCGAGATACGAGCCGACGTCCTTGACCCCCTTGGCCCGGTCCACGCGGATACGCGTACCGCTCGTGATCCGGTACGGGGAACCGCCCGGGTCGACGGAGGCGGGTGCCGGGACGACCTGGCCCAGCGGAGTGACGGTGCGGTCGACCGCGCGGTCGGGCGCGGACGGTGCCGCGCCGACCACGGAGATACCGGCGGCTGCCACGAGCAGCAGCGTACCGAGCAGACGGGGCGTTCTGTGCTGTCTCACATGCGCTCCCTTCGAATGGGTATAGACCACTCTCCCGCAGAGCCGGTGAAACAATCCCCCTCATGGCGGAAATCATCCAGCGGGACGGCACGTGGACCTTCGACGGCGACGCCCTGCGGCTGGTGCCGGGCCGCGACAAGAACGTGGGCGTACTGCGCAAGTCCCTGGGTGAACTGGCGGTCCCGCTGGGCGCGTTGGCGGGGATCTCGTTCGAGCAGGGCAAGAAGTCCGGCCGGCTCAGGCTGCGGCTGCGGGACGGCGCGGACCCGCTGCTGCACGCGACCGGGGGCAGGCTCACCGAGGCCTCCGACCCCTACCAGCTGACCGTCGAGTCGGACCGCTACGGCGTCGCCGAGTACTTCGTGGACGAGATACGCAACGCGCTGCTCCTGGACGAGGTGCCGAGCACCGCCGTCGACCGCTACCTGCTGCCGGGACCGGCCGTGCCGCTGTCGGTCTCCGCGGGGGACGGCACCGCGAGCTTCGACGGGGAGCGGGTGCGGCTGGAGTGGAACTGGAAGACGGAGGAGGCGAAGTCGGCCGCCGGCGCGCGTACGCTCGCGCTGGCGGACATCCAGGGGGTGGAGTGGCAGCCGTCGGTGGGACTGGAGAACGGGCATCTGCGCTTCACTGTCCGAGGCGCCCCGACGAAGGCCCCGCCGAAGTACGACCCGAACGCGGTCGAACTGTGGGGCTTCAAGAAGGACCCCCTGATGGCGCTGGTCGCGGCGGCGGTCCAGGCCCGCCTCCCCCACCCGTCGGCTCCGCCGCCCGCTCCCGCGAAGCGCCTCACTCCCGCGGAGGTCGACCACGACGCCCTCCTCCGCCGCCTCCGAGAACTGGGCGCCCTCCGCGACGCGGGCGTCCTGACGGAAGAAGAATTCACGCTGGCCAAGCAGGCGATCCTGCGGGGGATGTAGTTGCGGGGGGAGGCTGCGGGCCGGCGGGGGCTGCCCGCGCAGTTCCCCGCGCCCCTCAAAGGCCACGTGCGGCCCGGCGGGGGCCGATCGCGCAGTTCCCCGCGCCCCTTAAAGGCCAAGTGCGGGCCGGTGGGGGCTTGTCGCGCAGTTCCCCGCGCCCCTCGGGGCGGGCTGCGCCCTGCCCTCGTATCGCGGCTGCAGGTGCGTGGACACTCCTTGCACCCTGCCAGCCGGGAGAAAAGCAGGGGCGCAGCCCCGCTTTTCAGGGGCGCGGGGAACTGCGCG
>NZ_JBHWZP010000264.1:0-13433 GCF_042728395.1 Streptomyces sp. NPDC060205 | reverse complement strand
ACGGGAATTGTCAGACAGGCCCTAGAGCCGCGGCGCGTCCACGTCGTGCGGATCCGTTCGGGGTGTGCGCAGGCGTGAGATCAGCGCTCCGCCGTACGGGGAGGCCAGCGGGGCGAGGAACCACAGGACGAATGAGTACGGGATCAGCCAGGCGGCAGCGGCAGTGAGGATGAACCAGAGGCCGACCGCCCAGGAGCCGTCCGCCTGGTGGCGGGTGTCCGCCGGGTCGCCCGTCGTCAGGCCCGTCCTGGCGGAGATCTCCCTGATCACGGCCTCGCAGCAGACCATCGCCGCCATGGTGCCGGCGAACAGCGTGTCCGCCAGCGGATTGCTCGCCGAGGCGCCGATGACCGCCGTCGGGAACGGGAGGAACGCGACCAGCAGCAGGAACGGCGCGTGCCAGGCCGTGAACGCGCTCGACAGCCTGCCGATCCCGTCCATCAGCTTGTGGTGGCGGCGCCACACCGACCAGAGCAGGATGAACGCCAGCGCGAACGCCAGGTACGAGTCCCGCTGGTCCACCAGGAAGGTGCCCAGCTCGCGGGCCGACGCCAGTTCCTGTTCGTCGGGGCGTTCCAGTTCGACGGCCAGCAGGGTCATCGCGATAGCGAAGATCGCGTCCGTGAAGAAGGCCAGTCTCTCGGGCGAGAACCCTGGCTCCGGCCGGTCGCTCTCGCTCATCCGAACTCCCTGACGTCAGAACTGCGTCTGTATCTGTGTCCGCGATCTTAGGGAGTGGGCCGCTGTGCCTTCAGGGCGCGTATCAGTTCGCCCAGGCGGGCGGGGGTGGTTATGAGGGTGGTGTCGGGCGCGTCGCTCTCCCGGAGGGCGACGGTTCCATCGGGGGTGGCGGCCACGTAGACGCAGTTGGCCGCTTCGGCGCTGTACGTCGACTTCTGCCAGGTGAGTTCGGACACGGGGTCTCCTCAGAGGTCTTGTGCGATGCGATGGATGAGGTCCCGGGACTTCGCTTCAGGCAGGGCGCGTGATTCCATGCGGTCCAGTACCGAGCGGTAGCGCTCCACCTGTGCTTCCGTGTCGAGGAATTCGCACCCGTGGTCGGTGTCCAGGACGACGGTGTCGAGCTCCGGCTCGGGGCCGACGGCGCAGGTGATGGGCTGGCCGGACGCCGGGAACCCCGCTTCTCCGAAGGGGATCACCAGGACGGTGATCGTGGGGTGGTCGCTCGACTCCAGCAGATGGCCGAGTTGGGCCCGGCTGATCTCGGGGCCGCCGAAGCCCATACGCAGTGCCGCCTCGTGCACGACGACCGTGTACGGGGTGGGAACTCCCTCGAACAGGACGGCCTGCCGTTTCACCCGGTGCGAGACGCGGTGCTCGATCTCGTAGGCCCGCAGGGGCGGGACCGCCTCGCGCATCACCGCTCGGGCATGCTCCGTGGTCTGGAGCAGGCCGGGCATGTGGATCGTGACAGCCACGCGGAGCGCGGTGGCATGGTGCTCCAGCTCGGCCAGATCCAGTAGGTCGGCGGGGAGCGTGTCGCGGTACTCCTCCCACCAGCCGCGTACCCGTCGGCCGGTCATGGAGGCCAGAGCGTCGACGAGCCGCTCGTCCGCGCAGGCGTACGCGCGGGCCATGGAGCGGACCTTGTCGGCGCTGATGGGCGTACGGCCGGTCTCGATCATGCTGACGCGTGCCTGGTTGACGCCGAGCAGTTCGGCGGCTCCGGTGGCGGTCAATCCGGCCCGTTCGCGAAGTTTGCGCAGCTCGGCACCGAACCTTCGCTGCCTCAGCGTCGGATTACTGGTGGGCGGCAAAGCGCTTCCTTACCTGGCCGGGGCATGAGTCCCTCTCCCTCACACGAGTGAAGCATGGATGCTTCTGGATAGAAAGGTTAGATCCATCTAACCGCCTGCTCTACGGTGGTCCCGTATCGCCAGCGGAAGTGCACCCAACCCCTCTCTTTCCGGAGGCACCCATGGTCACCGTAGCCCCGCCCGACACCTGGACGTACGCCCTTCGGCTGCCCCATGACCCCCGTGCCGCCCGCGTCGCACGCATGACCGTGCGGGCCGCCCTCCACGGGCACGGCATGGCCGAAACCCTCGACGTCGTCGAGCTGTTGACGTCCGAGCTCGTCACCAACGCCTACCGGCACACCACAGGGCCCGCCTCCCTGCGGCTGACCGCGCTGGGGGACGGGCGCCTGCGCGTGGGCGTGTGGGACAGCAGCCCCCACGTCCCCGCGCCCTTCGACGAGCCTCCCGGTGCGCGGGTCCCGCCCGCCCCGGCCGGCGCCGAAGGAGGGCGCGGGCTGTTCCTCGTACAGCAGTGCGCCACCTCGTGGGGCGGCTGGTCCCTGGGGAGTGGCCCGCTCGGACGCGGCGCCGGGAAGCTCCTCTGGTTCGAGGTCTGAGACGCCGACCCATGACGGCCCCGGCCGAGAACGGCCCGCCCGAAAACGGCCCCGCCCGAAAACCCTCACCACGCCCCCCGCCCCAGGGTGAGAGCAACGTTCCCCCGTGGTCACCCACAGCCACAGCGCGGAAACGCGGCTTCCCTACCTTCGGGAACACCACCCGGAGACATCGTGGAGGCGTGAGATGACAGCCCCGAGCAGCAGCATCACGACGCGCAAGGGGGGCCGCTGGATCGAGCAGTGGGACCCGGAGGACGAGACGTTCTGGAAGGAGACGGGGGAGAAGGTCGCCCACCGGAACCTCTTCTTCTCCGTCCTCTCCGAGCACATCGGGTTCTCGATCTGGACCCTCTGGTCGGTCATGGTGCTCTTCATGGGGCCCGAGTACGGGCTGACCCCCGCCGACAAGTTCTTCATCATCTCGATGGCCACGCTGGTCGGCGCCATCGTCCGCGTGCCCTACACCTTCGCCGTCGCCCGCTTCGGTGGCCGGAACTGGACCATCATCGCGGCGAGCATGCTGCTCGTCCCGACGATCGCCGCCTTCGTGGTGATGGAACCCGGGACGTCCTTCGGCACCTTCCTCGTGTGCGCCATGCTCGCCGGGGTCGGGGGCGGGAACTTCGCCTCCTCCATGACCAACATCAACTCCTTCTTCCCGCTGCGGAGGAAGGGCTGGGCGCTCGGGCTCAACGCCGGCGGCGGCAACATCGGCGTGCCCGTCGTGCAGCTCATCGGGCTCGCCGTCATCGGGGCGGGCGGCGGGCCGCGGCTGCTGCTCGGGATCTACATCCCGCTCATCGTCGTCGCGGCCGTGCTCGGCGCCCTCTACATGGACAACATCACGTCCGTGAGGAACGACACAGGCGCCGCCAGGGAGGCCGTGAAGGACCCGCACACCTGGATCATGTCCTTCCTCTACATCGGGACGTTCGGGTCGTTCATCGGCTACAGCTTCGCCTTCGGCCTGGTGCTCCAGACACAGTTCGGGCGTACGCCGCTGGAGTCGGCGTACGTCACCTTCATCGGGCCGCTCCTCGGCTCGCTGATCCGGCCCGTGGGCGGCTGGCTCGCCGACAAGTACGGCGGCGCCCGCATCACCCTGGGGAACTTCGTCGGCATGGGCGCCGCGACCGCCGTCATCGTGGTCGCCTCCATGGAGGAGTCCCTCGCCCTGTTCACCACCGCGTTCATCGTGCTGTTCGTGCTCAGCGGGCTCGGCAACGGCTCCACGTACAAGATGATCCCCGGCATCTTCCAGGCCAAGGCCGCCGCCAAGGGGCTGACCGGCGAGGACGCCGCGGCGTACGGGCGGCGGCTCTCCGGTGCCTCGATGGGGCTCATCGGGGCCGTGGGCGCGGTCGGCGGGCTCGGTATCAACCTCGCCTTCCGGCAGTCCTTCCTCAGCGTCGGGTCCGGCACCGGGGCCTTCGTCGCCTTCCTCGCCTTCTACGCCGCCTGCTTCGCGGTCACCTGGGCCGTATACCTTCGCCGCCCCGCCACCTCCCGGGCGACCGCCACGACCGCTTCGGAGGCGAAGACGCAGCTCAGCTACGCCGAGGTGTGACGCCTCACGCGGTCCGGCACCCGGCCCGACACGTGACGTAACACGGGCGACATCCGGCGGAACCGAGCCTGTCACGCATGATTGACAGGCTCGGTCGTCCGCCGTGAGGCGGGTAGGCGGGGCGCCCCAACCCAGCGGGTGACGCGGACGAACACCACTCCAGCGGGACGAGAGCCATCCATGCCATCCATGTACGAGGAATCGCAGCAACCCGACCGGACACAGCAGCAGGACCGGACCCAGCAGCAACCCGGCCGGCCCGACCAGCAGGACCACGGGCCGCTCGCGGGGTTCACCGTCGGTGTCACCGCCGCCCGCCGCGCCGACGAACTCGGCGCCCTGCTCCAGCGGCGCGGAGCCGCCGTCCTGCACGCCCCCGCCCTGCGCATCGTGCCCCTCGCCGACGACAGCGAACTGCTGGCCGCGACGAAGCAGCTCCTCGACCAGGCGCCGGACATCGTCGTCGCGACCACCGCCATCGGGTTCCGCGGCTGGGTCGAGGCCGCCGACGGCTGGGGACTCGGGGAGCACCTGCTCGCCGTGCTCCGCAGCGTCGAACTCCTCGCCCGCGGACCCAAGGTCAAAGGTGCGGTACGCGCCCAGGGGCTGACCGAGGAATGGTCCCCGTCCTCCGAATCCATGGCCGAAGTGCTCGACCGGCTGCTGGACGAAGGAGTCGACGGGCGCCGTATCGCGGTCCAGCTGCACGGCGAACCGCTGCCCGGCTTCGTCGAGTCGCTGCGGGCCGCGGGCGCCGAGGTCGTCGGCGTCCCCGTGTACCGGTGGATGGCCCCCGAGGACATCGGGCCCCTGGACCGGCTGCTCGACGCCACGATCGGCCGCGGCCTGGACGCGCTGACCTTCACCAGCGCCCCGGCCGCCGCCTCCCTGCTGAACCGCGCCGACGACCGGGGGCTGCTGCCCGAACTGCTCGCCGCCCTCAACCACGACGTGCTCCCCGCCTGCGTCGGCCCGGTGACCGCGCTGCCGCTGCAGGCCAGGGGCGTCGACACCGTTCAGCCGGAACGCTTCCGGCTCGGGCCCCTCGTCCAGGTGCTGTGCAAGGAACTGCCCTCCCGGGCGCGGACCCTGCCGATCGCCGGACACCGGGTGGAGATCCGCGGGCACGCCGTCCTCGTGGACGACGCGCTGCGCCCCGTACCGCCCGCCGGGATGTCGCTGATGCGCGCCCTGTCCCGGCGGCCCGGCTGGGTGGTGGCCCGCGCCGAACTGCTGCGGGCACTGCCCGGCGCCGGCAAGGACGAGCACGCGGTGGAGACCGCGATGGCCCGGCTGCGCACGGCACTGGGCACGCCCAAACTCATCCAGACAGTCGTCAAGCGCGGCTACCGGCTGGCACTTGACCCGGCCGCCGACTCCAAATACGCCGACGTCTGACACGTACATCTGCGACTGACACGTACGTCTGCCTCTGACGCGTACGTCTGCGTCTGACACGTATACCTATGTCTTATACGTACTCCTGCGGCCGGCGCCCGGGATCAGTTGGTCCGGCCGGGCCGGCCGTGGCGGCCGTACAGCGTCAGGGCCCGGGCCAGCAGGCCCAGCGCGAGCGTGCACAGCGCGGCCCGTACGACGTTCCAGGCCACCCACGGGTCCTCGAACTCCTCGCGCACGGACGCCGGGTCGGCCATCGTCGCCGGATTCCCGGCGTCCATCAGGTCGTCGTTCAGCGGGATGTTCACGACGACGGTCAGCAGGAACGCCAGCCCGTACACGGCGAGCGCCGCGAACACCCACCCGCGCACCCGCGGTGAGCCCCGCAGCTGCCAGGCGGAGACCGCCGTCAGCAGCAGCGCGCCGAGGAAGCTCAGGAAGAACACCGGGTTCTGGATGGCGTCGTTGATGTTCTGCATGACCTCGACGTACACGCGGTCGTCGCTGCGGGCCAGCGCCGGCATGATGCCGCACGCGAACGCGTAGAACAGCCCGGCGATCAGCCCCATGGCCACCGCGGCCGCGATCAGCACACCTCCGGCGGACCCGCCCCGCTTCCCGCCGCGCTCCGCCGTCTCGTTCTGCGTGTCGGTTGTCATGCCGTCGAGTCAAGCGCCGGGCGGGACCCGGACGACATGGTTCGGACGCGCACCGGCATAAGCGGACGTCCAACGCCCGGGCGGCGCGGGCGAGTACGGGGCGGCGTGGGACTTCCCGCCGCGCGCGGGGGAGGGCACTGTAGGGGTACGGGCCCTGCGCGGCCCCCTCAGGGGCCCCGCGCGGCCCTCTCACGGACCCCCACCTCACCACCTCCCCCGACCTCCCCCCGACCTCCCGCGATCCCTCACCGGTCCCTCATGGCGGCAACCCCAAGGCGGTGACAGGCACATGGCACTGGGCACGGCCACGGCCCCGTACGAGCTGCGGTTCGACTCCGGGCGGATCTGTCTCGATCTCCTGGCGACCACGCACCCCGAGGAACGGCTCGACTCGGCCGAGCCGCTACGGGCCTGGATCACCGGATCCGGACTCGTCCCGTCGGGTACGCCCCTCGCGTCGGCCGACTCCTCCTGGATCGTGGGCTTTCGTGAACTACGCGGGCACATAGGTCAGTTGGTGCGCCAGGAGCCCTCCCGGGACGCGCGGCCCTTCGCCGTCGCGCTGGCCCGGGTCAACGAACTCGCCCGCGCCGCACCGCCCGTACCCTTGGCGGTGTGGGACGCGGGCGGCTCGCTCGTACGCGCCCTGTGCTCCCCGCCGACCTGCGCGGCCCTCCTCGCGGCGGTCGCCCGTGACACGGTGGAGCTCCTCACGGATCCGGCGGCCCGCGCGAGCATCCGGCAGTGTGAGGGAGACAACTGCCCCATCGTCTACCTGGATACGTCCAGAGGACGTCGTCGCAGGTGGTGCTCCAGTGAGGTGTGCGGAAACCGCGAACGGGTGGCCAGGCACCGGCGCAGAGCAGCCCTCGCACGGGCTTAGGATCTGCCGTGGATCCCTCGTGAAGCACTTGTGGAGCAGATGAGGAGAAGAAATCCTCACGGTCCCCACAAAGAATTCCATTCACTTTGAACAGCGCAACGCCCGCACCCGTATCCGGAGATGAGCGACCGACTGGGGGATCCCCCGGACACCGGAGGTAGGCGTGCGCAAGGATTCCGCCGTGGCCGATGAACGATCGCCGAGGGCCCGACATCGCATGTCCCAGCCCTCGGAACCCGACGAGGAGCTGATGCGTGCGCTGTACCGGGAACACGCGGGGCCCCTGCTCGCCTATGTGCTGCGGCTGGTCGCCGGGGACCGGCAGCGGGCGGAGGACGTCGTGCAGGAGACGCTCATCCGCGCGTGGAAGAACGCCGGTCAGCTCAACCGAGCGACCGGTTCGGTACGCCCCTGGCTGGTGACGGTCGCCCGGCGCATCGTCATCGACGGGCACCGCAGCCGGCAGGCCCGGCCGCAGGAGGTGGACCCGTCGCCGCTGGAGGTCATTCCCGCGGAGGACGAGATCGACAAGGCGTTGTGGCTGATGACACTCTCTGACGCGCTCGACGACCTGACCCCCGCCCACCGGGAGGTACTGGTCGAGACGTACTTCAAGGGGCGTACCGTAAACGAAGCCGCCGAAACCCTGGGGATACCCAGCGGCACGGTGCGCTCACGGGTGTTCTATGCCCTGCGTTCGATGAAGCTCGCACTGGAGGAGCGGGGGGTGACGGCATGAGCACATACGGGGGATACGGAACGGGTAGTCCTGGACCCATGCAAAGTTCGCAAGGGCAGGGCGATCTGCACGAGACGGTAGGGGCCTACGCGCTGGGCATCCTCGACGACGCCGAGGCGACCGAGTTCGAGGCGCATCTCGCCACCTGCGAGTGGTGCGGGCAGCAGCTCGACGAACTCGCGGGCATGGAGCCGATGCTCGCCGCCCTCGCGGATCTGCCGGGCACCCGGGGCACACCGGCCATCGGCGAGACACTCGCCGTCCGCCCGAGCCCACAGCTCTCCGACCGGCTGGTCGGCGAAGTGGTCGAGCGGCGCGTCAAGGCCAAGAAGAGCAGGCGTCTGCTCTTCGGGCTCGCGGCCTCGCTGATCATCGGCGGCCCGATCGCCGCGATCGCGGCCACCAGCGGCGGTGACACCGCACAGGAGGCCAAGCCCCTGGCGTCGGTCAGCCCCGCCAAGCAGGTCTTCACCGACATGAAGGACAAGGTGCAGGCCACGGACGCGACCACTCAGGTCAACGCCGCGGTCGGCATGGAGAGCAAGCCGTACGGCACCGGTGTCGCCCTGCAGCTGAAGAACGTCAAGGGCCCGCAGAAGTGCTCCCTGGTCGCCGTCAGCAAGAGCGGCGAGCGGGAGACGGCGACCACCTGGACCGTCCCGAAGTGGGGCTACGGCATCAAGGGCGCCGCCACCGAGCTGGCCAGGAACCCGCTCTATCTCCAGGGCGCCGTGGCGATGAGCAACGCCGACATCGACCACTTCGAGGTCGTCACCTTCGACGGCGACAAACTGGTCGAGGTCGACGCGTGAGCCGGCCGGCGGAGTCGTCCGCGGGCCGGCGGGAAAGCCGGCGCGAAGTCGACCGGTAAGTGGATCAAGAGCGGAAACGTAGCCCGACGGGCTCCCCTTCGCGTACGGTTGACGGCTGCCATGCACGTCAGAAGGGGGCCCGGTGGCCGCTCAGGTTCAGCAGGAAATGGCGCTCGATCCGGTAGGCGACTCCGTACGCGACCGGGAGATCGGCGTCGAACAGGAACACCTCGACCGGGTGTACCAGCGTCTTGAGGAAAAGATCCACGAGGCGGAGTTCCTGATGAACGACGCCGCCCAGCGCGGCCAGGTCGGCACGCCCGGGGCACTCGCGGAGCGCGACGCGCAGGTGTTCCGGGCGGGAATCCATCTCAACCGCCTGAACAACGAGTTCGAGGACTTCCTCTTCGGAAGGATCGACCTCCTCCAGGGCAAGGACGGCAAGAAGGGCCCGGACGGCGCGTACACGGCGGTCGAACCCGCCGAGGGCGCCGTCCGCCCCGACAACACCGCCGACATCGCGGAGACCCTCCACATCGGCCGCATCGGCGTCCTCGACGCCGAGTACGCGCCGCTGGTCATCGACTGGCGGGCCCCCGCGGCGGCGCCCTTCTACCGCTCCACCCCGGTCGACCCCGGCCGGGTCGTACGCCGTCGGGTCATCCGCTCCAAGGGCCGCAAGGTCCTCGGGGTCGAGGACGACCTGATGCGCCCGGAGCTCAAGGCCACCCTCGCCGGGAACGAACTCCCGGTGATCGGCGACGGCGCCCTGATGGCTGCCCTCGGCCAGGCCCGCAGCCACACCATGCGCGACATCGTCGCCTCCATCCAGGCCGAGCAGGACCTGGTCATCCGGGCCCCCGCCGCGTCCGTCACGTACGTGGAGGGCGGCCCCGGCACCGGCAAGACCGCGGTGGCCCTGCACCGGGCCGCCTACCTGCTCTACCAGGACCGCAGACGGTACGCGGGCGGCATCCTGATCGTCTCGCCCACGCCCCTGCTCGTCGCGTACACCGAAGGCGTCCTGCCGTCCCTCGGCGAGGAGGGCCAGGTCGCCATCCGCGCGGTCGGCTCCCTGGTCGACGGCGCCGAGGCCACCCAGTACGACGCACCCGCCGTCGCCCGCGCCAAGGGCTCGTACCGGATGCTCAAGGTGCTGCGGCAGGCGGCGCGCGGGGCGCTGGAGACGCCGGGCGCGCCCGGCGGGAACAGCGCCTCCGCCCCGGCCGGGCAGCGCTCGTCCGGACAGCTTTCGTCCGGGCAGCTCTCGTTCGGCGACGAGGGCGAGGACGGCGAGGAGACCGGTACGCAGGCCCCCGCCGTCACGCCCACCCGGCTCCGGGTGGTCGCCTTCGGGCGCCGGCTGGAACTGGAGGCGCCCGAACTGGACCGCATCCGCAACAACGCGCTCTCCGGTACCGCGCCCGTGAACCTGCTGCGCCCGCGCGCCCGCAAGCTGCTGCTCGACGCCCTCTGGTCGCGCTCCGGCGCCGGGTCCCGGCACACCGACCCCGAGCTGGCCGCCGAACTGCGCTCGTCGTTCGACGAGGACGTCAGCTCCGAGGACGCCTTCATCGCCTTCCTCGACGCCTGGTGGCCCGAACTGACCCCGCGCGCCGTCCTCGCGGCGATGGCCGACGAGCGGCGGCTCGGGCGCTGGGCGCGGCGGATCCTCAACCCCGGCGAGGTGCGCCGGGTGGCCCGCTCCCTCAAGCGGGACGGGCTCTCCGTGCACGACGTGGCCATGCTCGACGAGCTGGAGGCGATCGTCGGCGCCCCGACCCGCCCCCGCAAGAAGCGCGACCTCGACCCCCTCGACCAGCTGACGGGCCTGGAGGAGCTCATGCCCCAGCGCGAGGAGACACAGCGCGAGCGGGCCGAACGGCTGGCCCAGGAACGTACGGAGTACGCGCACGTCATCGTCGACGAGGCGCAGGACCTCACCCCCATGCAGTGGCGCATGATCGGCCGTCGCGGCCGGCACGCCACCTGGACCGTCGTCGGCGACCCCGCCCAGTCGTCCTGGTCGCACCCGGACGAGGCCGCCGAGGCCCGTGACGAGGCCCTGGGCAGCCGTCCGCGCCGCCGCTTCACGCTCACCGTGAACTACCGCAACCCGGCCGAGATCGCCGCACTCGCCGCCAAGGTGCTGGCCCTCGCCATGCCCGGCTCCGAGTCGCCGCGCGCGGTCCGCTCGACGGGCGTACAGCCCCGCTTCGTCACCGCGGTGCCCGCGGGCGGCGCGACGGGCGGCCCTGCGGGTGGCGGCGCCGCAGGTCAGGGCTCCGGCGGCGCGCGGGAGGCCCTGTCGAGGACCGTGCGGGAGGAGGCCGCCCGGCTGCTCGACCAGGTCGACGGCACGGTCGGCGTCGTCGTCGCCATGAACCGGCGCGGCGAGGCCGCTCGCTGGCTCGCCGGGCTCGGGGACCGCGTGGTGGCCCTCGGCAGCCTGGAGGCCAAGGGCCTGGAGTACGACGCCACGGTGGTCGTCTCCCCGGCGGAGATCGCCGACGAGTCACCGGCCGGGCTGCGGGTGCTGTACGTGGCGCTGACCCGGGCCACCCAGCAGCTCACCATCGTCTCGGCCGCCCGCGACGAGCCGGACGCGGACGGGGTGCCGGACCTGCTGCGGGACTGAGCGGGCCGCTGCGGGGGCCCTGCGGAGGCCCTGCGGGGCGCTGCGTGCTCGCTTCAGGGCTGAGCGGGGCCGCCGCGGGGGTTCTTCGGGGCTGAGCGGGCCTGCCCCGGGGCGGGCGGGCTTGCTCCCGGGCCGTGCGGGCTTGTGCCCGGGCCGTGCGGGGCGGGCCCGTGAATCGCGGGGCCCGTCCCGGTGAACCGCGGGGCCCGTCCGCGTAAAGCTTCCCTGTGAACCCACGGTGCGGGAATTGCCTTACGGGGATCGTTTGTTACCTTTGACGTGACACCGGCCCGATCCAAGCCCCCGGGCCCAACCTTCGTCGCTACGAGCGACCACTTGCCGCGAGGCGAGCATGGCGGGTCGGTGTCATTGAACTTGAGCGACAGCAGCAGCCGTCCGGCTGCCCCGCCCCGCAGAGGTCCACGTCACCGAAGTGACGTGGACCTCTTTCGTCGTGAACAAAAGGTTCGCAATCCGGGGCGGCTACCACGTACTCCGCGGTAGGTGCGACGATCGGACGGCAAACCCGCGAACCAGCAGTACTCGCAGCACTAGCAGTACTTCGGTGAAAGCAGAGGAAGTCGGCCATGGCAACGGCGCCCAGCGTCTCCTACTCGATCACGGTCCGGTTGGAGGTGCCCGCGAGCGGAACCGCGGTCTCCCAGATCACCACCGCCGTGGAGTCCAGCGGAGGCTCGGTGACCGGCCTCGACGTGACCGCCTCCGGCCACGAGAAGCTCCGTATCGACGTCACCATCGCGGCGTCCTCCACGAAGCACTCGGAAGAGATCGTCGAGCAGCTGCGCGGCATCGAGGACGTCACGCTCGGCAAGGTCTCCGACCGTACGTTCCTGATGCACCTCGGCGGCAAGATCGAGATGGCGTCCAAGCACCCCATCCGCAACCGTGACGACCTCTCGATGATCTACACGCCCGGTGTGGCCCGGGTCTGCATGGCGATCGCCGAGAACCCCGAGGACGCCCGCCGCCTGACCATCAAGCGCAACTCGGTCGCGGTCGTCACCGACGGCTCCGCCGTGCTGGGCCTCGGCAACATCGGCCCGAAGGCCGCCCTGCCGGTCATGGAGGGCAAGGCCGCGCTCTTCAAGCGGTTCGCCGGCATCGACGCCTGGCCGCTGTGCCTGGACACGCAGGACACCGACGCGATCGTGGAGATCGTCAAGGCCATCGCCCCCGGCTTCGCGGGCATCAACCTGGAGGACATCTCCGCCCCGCGCTGCTTCGAGATCGAGGCCCGCCTGCGCGAGGCCCTCGACATCCCCGTCTTCCACGACGACCAGCACGGCACGGCGATCGTCGTCCTCGCCTCCCTCACCAACGCGCTGCGCGTGACCGGCAAGTCGATCGGCGACATCCGCGTGGTCATGTCGGGCGCCGGCGCGGCCGGTACGGCCATCCTGAAACTGCTGCTCGCCGCGGGCGTCAAGCACGCCGTCGTGGCCGACATCCACGGTGTCGTGCACGCGGACCGCGAGGACCTGGTGAAGGCCGCCGAGGACTCGCCGCTGCGGTGGATCGCCGACAACACCAACCCCGAGGGCGTCACGGGCACGCTGAAGCAGGCCGTGCGCGGCGCGGACGTCTTCATCGGCGTGTCCGCGCCGAACGTGCTGGACGGCGACGACGTGGCCGCCATGGCCGACGGCGCGATCGTCTTCGCGCTCGCTAACCCCGACCCCGAGGTCGACCCGGGTGTCGCCCGGCAGACCGCGGCGGTCGTGGCCACCGGGCGCTCGGACTTCCCGAACCAGATCAACAACGTGCTGGTCTTCCCGGGTGTCTTCCGCGGGCTCCTGGACGCGCAGTCCCGCACGGTCAACACCGAGATGATGCTTGCGGCCGCAACGGCGCTGGCGGAGGTCGTGACCGAGGACGAGCTCAACGCGAACTACATCATTCCCAGCGTCTTCAACGACAAGGTCGCGGGGGCGGTGGCCGGCGCGGTGCGCGACGCGGCGAAGGCGGCGGGCGTCACGGTCTGAGCCCCCCGTCCCACCTTTCCGGGGCTGCCGCCCCCAGGCCCCCGCATCGCGCCTACGCGCTCGTCCTCAAACGCCGGACGGGCTGAAAGCTTCGTGTGCGGGCCCGGTGGGGGCTGGTCGCGCAGTTCCCCGCGCCCCTCAGGGCGGGGCTGCGCCCCTGGCCTCGCATCGCGCCTGCGCGCGGCCCGGGAGCTTCGTGTGCGGGTCCGGTGGGGGCGGGTCGCGCAGTTCCCCGCGCCCCTGGGGACGGGGCTGCGCCCCAGCCCCCGGACGCGCTGCCGGGCGGGACTGAAAGGCTGGGGCGCAGCCCCGCCTTTCAGGGGCGCGGGGAACTGCGCGACCCGCCCCCACCGG
>NZ_JBHWZP010000263.1:0-13435 GCF_042728395.1 Streptomyces sp. NPDC060205 | reverse complement strand
CCCCCAGGCGCCCAGGGGCGCGGGGAACTGCGCGGCCCGCCCCCACCGGACCCGCAGACGACGTACCTAGCCTGTCCGGCGTTTGAGGACAAGGGGGTTCGGGGGCAATGTCCCCGAGAGGGTGAGCGTGGCCGCATGGGGTCTACCGCGTCGGCACGAGCAGTGGCACGCTGCCGTGCATGCGGGCACTGAGGCGTATACGGCACCGCGGCCCGGCGATCGCCCTGGCCGCCGTCTCGGCCGTGTTCGCGCTGGTCGCGTGTGAACCGGGCGACGGCCTGAACACCGCGGCCGTCGCGATCACCACCGACCAGAAGGGCACGAGCGAGCTGGAGAAGCGGGGCGTCGACGTGCAGTGGCTCACCTGCACCGCCTCGTACGGCGAGAAGAACGAACCCACGCCCTCCGCGAGCGTGCACAACGTGGCGTCCGTCGACTGCACGGGCGAGACCAAGGACGGCCAGGACATCAGCATCAAGGGCAAGGTGACCCAGGAGATCGACGGCACCTGCGTACGCGGCGATCTCACCGCCACGGTGGGCGGCAAGGAGGTGTTCCGGCTGAACGTCCTCGGCAATTGCCAGGCGAGTACGCCGCCCGCCAACAACCCGACGACTCAGCAACCCGACCAGCCGGGGGCGACCGTCACCGTCACCAGGACCGTGACCGTGTATCCGAACCCGAGTTGCTCCTGCATCTCAGGAAAGTGATCAATGCGACGAAGCGGCCGGCCCGGGGAAGTGATCGAAAGCTCTGGTCGCGGCTGGGACGGCTGCATAGGGTGATCGGGTGACACAGCCTGCATCCGCCGCAACCGCATCCGCCGCATCCGCCGCGACTTCCGCGTATCTCCGGTATCCGCACCTGCACGGTGAGTTGATCACCTTCACCGCCGAGGACGACGTCTGGGTGGCGCCGCTCGACGGCGGCCGTGCCTGGCGGGTCAGTGCCGACAACGTTCCCGTGAACCATCCACGGATCTCCCCGGACGGGGCGACCGTCGCCTGGACCTCGACCCGCGACGGCGCCCCCGAGGTGCACATCGCCCCGGTCGACGGGGGCTCCGCCACACGCCTCACGTACTGGGGCAGTTGGAAGACCCAGGTGCGCGGCTGGACCCCCGAGGGGGAGGTGCTCGCGCTCAGCGCGCAGGGCCAGGCCAGCCTGCGCCGCAGCTGGGCCCGCGCGATCCCGCTCGACGGCGGACCCGCGACCACCCTCCCGTACGGGCCCGTCGGCGATGTGGTCCAGGGGCCCGGCGGCACCGTGCTGCTGTCCGCGCCGATGGGCCGCGAGGCCGCCTGGTGGAAGCGCTACCGGGGCGGCACCGCGGGCAAGTTGTGGATCGACCGGGAGGGGGAGGGGGAGGCCGGGGAGTTCGTACGGCTGCACGCCGATCTCGACGGGAACCTCGAATACCCCTCATGGGTCGGGGAGCGGGTCGTCTTCCTCTCCGACCACGAAGGCGTGGGAGCCGTGTACTCCTCCCTCGCCGACGGAACGGACCTGCGGCGCCACACCGGCATCGAGGGCTTCTACGCGCGGCACGCCTCCACCGACGGCACCCGCGTCGTGTACGCGTCCGCCGGTGAGCTGTGGATCCTCGACGACCTCGACGGGGCCGAGCCGCGCCTGCTCGACATCCGGCTCGGCGGCCAGCGCGTCGATCTCCAGCCGCACCCCGTGAACGCCTCCCGCTGGTTCGGCGCCGCCGCCCCCGACCACACCGGACGCGGCAGCGCGGTCGCCGTGCGCGGAGCCGTCCACTGGGTCACCCACCGCTCGGGACCCGCCCGCGCGCTCGCCGCCGAACAGGGCGTACGGGCCAGGCTGCCCCGCACCTTCCGCGCCGACGGCGAGGAACACGTGGTGTGGGCGACCGACGCGGAGGGCGACGACGCGCTGGAGTTCGCCCCGGCGACCGGCGTGGCACCCGGCGCGACCCCGCGCAGGCTCGCCGCCGGACAGCTCGGCCGCGTCCTCGGGCTCGCGATGGCACCCGACGGCAGCCGCGCCGCGGTCGCCTCGCACGACGGACGCGTCCTGCTCGTCGAACGCGAGACCGGCGAGGTCCGCGAGGTCGACCGCAGCGAGGACGGCGAGGTCACCGGGCTCGTCTTCTCACCCGACTCCGCCTGGCTGGCCTGGTCGCACCCCGGCCCGCGCCCGCTGCGCCAGCTCAAGCTCGCCAACACCGCCGACCTGTCGGTGACCGAGGCGACCCCGCTGAGATTCCGCGACTACGCACCCGCGTTCACCCTCGACGGGAAGCATCTGGCCTTCCTGTCCGCGCGGTCCTTCGACCCCGTCTACGACGAGCACGTCTTCGACCTCGCCTTCGTCGGGGGCTCCCGGCCGCACCTCATCACCCTCGCCGCCACCACGCCCTCGCCCTTCGGACCGCAGCGGCACGGGCGGCCCTTCGAGGCGCCCGACAAGGACGAGACGCCCGACAGCGAGGGTTCCCCCGCCACCCGGATCGACCTCGAAGGGCTCGGCGACCGCATCGTGCCGTTCCCCGTGGAGGCCGCCCGTTACACGAGTCTGCGGGCCGCCAAGGACGGGCTGCTGTGGCTGCGGCACCCCGTGCGCGGTGTGCTGGGAGCCTCCCGCGCCACCCCCGACGACCCGGACCCCAAGACCGACCTGGAGCGCTACGACCTCGCCCAGCAGCGCATCGAGCACCTCGCCTCGGACGCCGACGGCTTCATGGTCACCGGCGACGGCAAGCGGATCCTGCTGTGGACCGACGGCAAACTGAAGGTCGTACCGAGCGACCGGCGCGCCTCGAACGACGACGAGAGCGACACGAACATCACCGTCGACCTGTCGCGCATCCGCCGATACGTCGACCCGGCCGCCGAGTGGCGCCAGATGTACGACGAGACCGGCCGCCTCATGCGGGACAACTTCTGGCGTCCCGACCTGGGCGGCACCGACTGGGACGGCGTACTGGACCGCTACCGGCCCGTCCTCGGACGGGTCTGCACCCACGACGACCTGGTCGACCTCCTCTGGGAGGTGCAGGGCGAACTCGGCACCTCGCACGCGTACGTCATGCCGCGCGGCGGGTTCGGGCACGGGGAACGGCAGGGGCTGCTCGGCGCCGACATCTCCCGCCACGAGGACGGCCCGCAGGGGGCGCCCCTGTGGCGTATCGACCGCATCCTGCCGTCGGAGACCTCCGACCCCGACGCGCAGTCGCCGCTCGCCGCTCCCGGGGTCGCGGTGCGCGCGGGCGACGCGATCGTGGCCGTCTCCGGGCAGTCCGTCGACCCGGTCGCGGGACCCTGGCCGCTGCTCGTCGGCACGGCCGGTAAGCCCGTCGAGCTGACCGTCTCCCCGGCGGGCGGCGGCGATCCGCGGCACGCGGTGGTCGTGCCGATCTCCGACGAGGAGCCGCTGCGCTACCACGCGTGGGTCGCCGACCGGCGTGCGTACGTGCACGAGAAGTCCGGCGGACGGCTCGGCTATCTGCACGTGCCCGACATGCAGGCGCCCGGCTGGGCGCAGATCCACCGCGATCTGCGGATCGAGGTGGCGCGGGAGGGACTGGTCGTGGACGTCCGCGAGAACCGCGGCGGCCACACCTCGCAGCTCGTCATCGAGAAGCTCGCCCGGCGGATCGTCGGGTGGGACCTCGCGCGCGGGATGCGCGCGACGAGCTATCCCGAGGACGCGCCCCGCGGGCCCGTCGTCGCCGTCGCCAACGAGTTCTCCGGGTCGGACGGGGACATCGTGAACGCGGCGATCAAGGCGCTGGGGATCGGGCCCGTCGTCGGGACGCGTACGTGGGGCGGGGTCGTCGGGATCGACAGCCGGTACCGGCTGGTCGACGGGACGCTGGTCACTCAGCCCAAGTACGCGTTCTGGCTTGAGGGGTACGAGTGGGGGGTGGAGAACCATGGCGTCGATCCGGACGTCGAGGTCGTCCAGACGCCGCAGGATTACGCCGCCGGTCGTGACGTACAGCTCGACGAGGCGATTCGCATCGCGCTGGAGGGGCTCGCCGACAACCCGTCGAAGGTGGCTCCGGAGTTGCCGGGGGCGTGACGGGCGGTTCGGCGGGTGCGGGTGCGTGGGGGCTGGTCGCGCAGTTCCCCGCGCCCCTCAAGGGGCTGCGCCCCTCCGAGGACAAAAGATTGCGCCGTTCCCCGCGCCCCTGACGGGGCGCCCCCTACGGGGCTGCCCCTCGGTACCATGCCCGGGCATCGATCGACTGAGGCTGAGGAGGCTGTGTGATGGTCGGGGAACCGCAGGACGACTGTCTGTTCTGCAAGATCGTCGGGGGGAGGATCCCGGCGACCGTCGTGCGTGAGACGGAGACGACTCTCGCCTTCCGGGACATAAGTCCGCAGGCGCCCACCCACATCCTGGTGATCCCGAAGGTCCATCACCCGGACGCCGCCTCCCTCGCCGCCGCCGAACCGGCGATCCTCGCCGATGTCGTGCGCGAGGCCGGTGAGGTCGCCGCCGAGGAGAAGCTCGACAGCTACCGCCTCGTCTTCAACACCGGGAGCGGGGCCGGTCAGACCGTCTTCCACGCGCACGCCCACGTACTGGGCGGCCGTGGTCTGCAGTGGCCCCCCGGATAGCGAGAACCGGATAGCGAGAAGCTGGACAACCCGACGTGTCCGTACGTGAATTGGTGGTCCTCGGGACCGCCAGCCAGGTTCCCACCCGGCACCGCAACCACAACGGCTACCTGCTGCGCTGGGACGGCGAGGGCATCCTCTTCGATCCCGGCGAGGGCACGCAGCGGCAGATGCTGCGGGCCGGCGTGGCCGCGCACGACCTGCACCGGATCTGTGTCACGCACTTCCACGGCGACCACTCGCTGGGGCTGGCCGGGGTGATCCAGCGGATCAACCTCGACCGGGTGCCGCACGAGATCAGCGCGCACTATCCGCGCTCGGGGCAGAAGTTCTTCGACCGGCTGCGGTACGCGACCGCCTACCGCGAGACGGTCGCGCTCACCGAGGTTCCGGTGGACGCCGACGGGGTCCTCGCGGCCACGAAGACGTACGAGCTGGAGGCGCGGAAGCTGTCGCATCCCGTCGAGTCGTACGGGTACCGGCTCGTCGAGCCCGACGGGCGGCGGATGCTGGGCGACCGGCTCGCCGCGCACGGGATCAAGGGCCCGGACGTGGGGCGGATCCAGCGGGAGGGGGTCCTCGGGGACGTCCTGCTCGACGACGTCAGCGAGGTGCGGCGCGGGCAGCGGTTCGCTTTCGTCATGGACACCCGGCTGTGCGACGGGGTGTACGCGCTCGCCGAGGGCTGCGACCTGCTCGTCATCGAGTCGACGTTCCTGGACGAGGACGTGCGGCTCGCCGTCGACCACGGGCACCTGACCGCCGGGCAGGCGGCCACCGTCGCGCGGGACGCGGGCGTACGGCATCTGGTGCTGACGCACTTCAGCCAGCGGTACTCCGATCCGGAGGAGTTCGAGCGGCAGGCGCGGGCCGCCGGGTTCGAGGGGGAGCTGACCGTGGCGCACGATCTGCTGAGGGTGCCGGTTCCGAAGCGTCGGTAAAACACCCGTACCATGCTTCGATGCCCCTCCCCAAAGCTGAACTGCACCTGCACATCGAAGGCACGCTGGAGCCCGAGCTGGCTTTCGCCCTGGCGGCCCGCAACGGGATCACGCTGCCGTACGCGGATACGGACGAGCTGCGCAAGGCGTACGAGTTCACCGATCTGCAGTCGTTCCTGGACCTGTACTACGGGCTCATGGCCGTGCTGCGGACCGAGGACGACTTCGCGGATCTCGCCGACGCGTACCTCGCGCGCGCCGCCGCGCAGGGTGTGCGGCACGCGGAGATCTTCTTCGACCCGCAGGCGCATCTCGCGCGGGGCGTCGGCATCGGGACGGTGGTGGACGGGCTCGGGCGAGCGCTCGACCGATGGGGGTCCCCCCGCTTGAGCGAAGCCGAGAGTGGGGGAGGGGCCGTGCACGGCATCTCCACCCAGCTGATCATGTGCTTCCTGCGCGACGAGTCCGCCGCGTCGGCGCTGGAGACCTTGGAGGCCGCGAAGCCGTACCTGGCGCCGCACGGCCCGATCGTCGGCGTCGGACTCGACTCCGCCGAGGTCGGGCACCCGCCGGTCACGTTCCGCGAGGTGTACGAGGCCGCCGCCGCGCTCGGTCTGCGGCGGGTCGCGCACGCGGGCGAGGAGGGGCCGCCCGCGTACATCACCGAGGCGCTCGACGTGCTCGGCGTCGAGCGGATCGACCACGGGCTGCGCTGCATGGAGGACCCGGAGCTGGTGGCCCGGCTGGTACGGGAGCAGGTGCCGCTCACGCTGTGCCCCCTGTCCAACGTGCGGCTGAGGGCCGTCGACGTGCTGGCGGAGCACCCGCTGCCCGCGATGCTCGACGCGGGCCTGCTGTGCACGGTCAACTCCGACGACCCCGCGTACTTCGGCGGCTACGCCGGGGACAACTTCGACGCCGTCCGGGAAGCCCTCGGACTCTCCCCGGAGCGGCTGCGCGACCTGGCCCGCAACTCGTTCACCGCGTCGTTCCTCGAACACGACGAGGAGCGGCGGGCGCGGTACCTCGCCGAGGTGGAGGCGTACGAGTTCGGGGCCTGAGGGCGCCCTGGAAGGGGTGGTTCAGGGCGCGGGTGCCGACGGTGACGTGCCCGAGTTCTGGGGGCCCGCCGTGTCGAACTCCTGCTGTGCGGGCTGCGGGTGGTCCACGGTGATCTCCACCACGGGCTGCTCCATGGGGTGCTGCGCGGGCTGCTGCACCGGCTGGTGCGCCGGCTGCTCCGCGGGGCCGCCGCGCAGGACCGGTTCCGGGCCCCGGAGCACCGGGCCGCCCGTGGTGCGTACGGCCACCGCGGCGAGCGGTACGGCCAGCAGGAGCAGGACCGTCGCGAGCACCCAGCCCATCGCGGGATAGCCCGCCGCGGCCGACAGCAGGCTGCCCGCCAGGGGGCCGCACGCCGTGCCGAGGGAGGACGCCGAGCCCGCCAGGACGGCCCAGCGGCCGTGCGGGTCGAGCGACGCGGCCAGGCTGATCAGGTAGGAGAGGACCACCGGGTAGAGGGCGTTCCAGGCGATCTCGCCCACGGCGAAGCTCGTCAGACCGTCCGCGCCCGCGCTGACCACGATGCAGACCGCGATCAGGGCGGTGCCCGCGCCGACGGGCAGCGCCCGGCCGATCCGGGGGCCGAGCGCACCCGCGCACAGCACGCCGAGCAGGCCCGCGCCGAGGGCCGCCGCGAAGACCACGCCGACCGTCGCCTCGCCCAGGCCCGCCTGCCGGGTCCCGATGTGGCTGCTGACGCCCCACAGGGAGTTCTGGGCCAGGGACCAGCAGAGCATGGCCGCGGCGAGCACCAGGCCGGGGCGGCGGTACGGCAGCGGGGGCACGGGCGTCGAGGCGGGGCGGTGGGCGGTCGGCGCGGCCTCGCCGGAGCCGGTGGGCAGATGCGCGGTCGCGGGCCAGACGAGGGCCGCGGTGAGCGCGACCGCCGCGAGGGGGAGGCCGTGGCCCGGGCCCAGGTGGGGGACCGTCAGATAGACGGCCGCCGCGAGCGCGGAGACGCTCAGCAGGCCGAGGGTCGTGGTGCGGTGGGGGTCCCGCCGGGCGGCCGTGCCGGCCGCGGCGACCGTGGTGGCCGTACCGGAGCCGAGACCGCCCACCAGCGCGCCGGCGATGACGACGGGCACGTCGGACGACAGCGCGGCCGTGCCGTAGCCGAGCACGGCGAGCAGCAGACCCGCGCGGGCCAGGCGCCGGGCGCCCAGCCGGTGGATCCGGGAGGCGAGGGAGAAGCCCGCCGCGGCCGAGCTGAGCAGCAGCAGACTGCCGACGGCACCGGCCTGTGTGGCGGAGAGGGGAAGGGCGGCGTCGAGTCTGCCGACGGTGGTGGGCAGCAGGTACGGGGCCAGATAGCCCGCCGTGAAAAGGGCGACGAGGGGCCAGGACGGAGCGGTGGTGCGGGCGGACACGGGCGTTCCCTGGGCGTGCGGACGGAAAGGGGGGCCATGCGAGGGGGAGTTGGTGCGGCCGTCGACGGACAGGAACGCGCGGGCAATTTGTATCAAGCGGAAGGGCGGATTCGATAAGCCGGAGGATGTGATCTGGAGCACTTGTTGTTTGGGGGATGGCGACCCGGGTAACAGAGCGCGATTTCGACCCGTCCCGGGCCTGAACCGCAGCAGCGGCGGCTCGTGGCCGACGGGACGCGAGGGCCCGGCGTGACCCTCCCCGCGCCGAAGAGCGTTTGGTGCACACTGGCCTGAATCCGCACCACTCAGGGGAGCGCACCGTGACCGCGTCCAACGGGAAGGGACCGTACCGACAGGCCCAGTTCGACCCACTCGCCGAACTGCGCCACTCAGACGAACCGCCCTGGGACGTCTATCTCACCGGCACCGTCTTCCTCGACATCATCTTCACCGGCCTCGGCTCCGCCCCCGTCCGCGGGACCGAGTCCTGGGCCCGCGGCATGGGCTCAAGCCCCGGCGGCGTCGCGAACATGGCGACCGCGCTGGCCAGGCTCGGCCTGAAGACCGCGCTCGCGGCGGCCTTCGGGGACGACCACTACGGGGAGTACTGCTGGGACGCCCTGGAGCAGGGCGAACACATCGACCTCTCCGCGTCCCGCACCGTGCCCGGCTGGCACTCCCCGGTGACCGTCTCGATGGCGTACGAGGGCGAGCGGACCATGGTCAGCCACGGCCACGAGCCGCCCCCGGAGGAGCCCGCGCCCGACTGCTCGCCCCGCGCGCGGGCCGCCGTCGCCTCCCTGACGCCGGGCACGAGCGCGCACTGGATCGCCGGGGCGGCCGAGCGGGGCACCCGGATCTTCGCCGACGTCGGCTGGGACGACACGGGCCGCTGGGACCTCGCCGGGCTGCCCGACCTGCGGCACTGCGAGGCGTTCCTGCCGAACGCCGAGGAGGCCATGCGGTACACGGGCGCCTCGTGTCCGCGCGCCGCCGCGCACGCGCTCACCGAGCACGTACCGCTCGCCGTCGTCACGCTGGGTGCCGAGGGCGCGTACGCCGTGGACCGCAGGACCGGTGAGACCGCGGAGGTTCCGGCCATCGAGGTCGAGGCGATGGACCCGACCGGTGCCGGGGACGTCTTCGTCGCGGGGTTCGTGACGGGCACGCTGGCCGGCTGGCCGCTCGCCGACCGCCTCGCCTTCGCGGGCCTCACCGCGGCCCTGTCGGTCCAGGAGTTCGGGGGATCGCTGTCCGCGCCCGGCTGGTCGGAGATCGCCGCCTGGTGGCGCCGCGTGCAGTCCTACGACCACCAGGATCCCGCGGCGCTCGGCCGGTACGCCTTCCTGGAACCGCTGCTTCCGGAGAGCGCCCGGGCCTGGCCCCTGAGACGGGCCGTACCGACGATCGGCTTCCGCAGATCCGCGTGAGACCGGATGAGATCCGCGTGGGGCCGGACGGGATCCGCGCGAGGCCGCAGGGGCCGCACCCGGGGCCGCCCCTGATGCCACAGGTGCGGCGGAAAAGTCCTACGGTGTTGTCGGTGCCCCGACGTACTCTTGGAGACACAAGGCTGCCGTACCGGCAAGCGTGCCTCACCGAGGAGGATGAGCAGGCCTTCAGAGCCGGCCCATGACTCAGACACCCACAGCTCACACCCCCGCGCAGGGGCAGTCACGAGCCCAGTTCACCGTCCCCGCGGCGCACCCCATGGTGACCGTGCTGGGATCCGGGGACGTCCTCCTGCGCGTGATCGAGAAGGCTTTCCCGGCGGCCGACATCCACGTCCGGGGCAATGAGATCAGCGCCATCGGCGACGCCCGTGAAGTGGCCCTCGTCCAGCGACTGTTCGACGAGATGATGCTGGTGCTCCGCACCGGACAGCCGATGACGGAGGACGCGGTGGAACGCTCGATCGCCATGCTGCGGGCGACGGAGAACGGGGAGGGAGACGGCCCGGAGACCCCCGCCGAGGTCCTCACCCAGAACATCCTGTCCTCGCGCGGACGCACCATCCGCCCCAAGACGCTGAACCAGAAGCGGTACGTCGACGCCATAGACAAGCACACCATCGTCTTCGGCATCGGCCCCGCCGGTACGGGCAAGACCTACCTTGCCATGGCGAAGGCGGTCCAGGCCCTCCAGGCCAAGCAGGTCAGCCGCATCATCCTGACCCGCCCGGCCGTGGAGGCGGGGGAGCGGCTCGGCTTCCTGCCCGGCACGCTCTACGACAAGATCGACCCCTACCTGCGCCCGCTGTACGACGCGCTGCACGACATGCTCGACCCGGACTCGATCCCACGCCTGATGGCGGCGGGCACGATCGAGGTCGCGCCGCTGGCGTACATGCGGGGCAGGACGCTCAATGACGCCTTCATCATCCTGGACGAGGCGCAGAACACCAGCGCCGAGCAGATGAAGATGTTCCTCACCCGGCTCGGTTTCGATTCGAAGATCGTGGTCACCGGTGATGTGACGCAGGTCGACCTGCCGAGCGGCACCAAGTCCGGTCTGCGTCAGGTCCAGGACATCCTGGAGGGCCTCGACGACGTCCACTTCTCGCGGCTCACCACCCAGGACGTCGTCCGGCACAAGCTGGTCGGCCGTATCGTCGACGCGTACGAGAAGTACGACAGCCAGAACGGCACGGAGAACGGCACCCACAAGGGCGCCCGTACCAAACGGAAGTAGACCAGCGCGACCATGTCGATCGACGTCAACAACGAGTCCGGAACCGAGGTCGACGAGCAGGCGATCCTCGACATCGCCCGCTACGCCCTCGCGCGGATGCGCATCCACCCGCTCTCCGAGCTCTCGGTGATCGTCGTGGACACCGACGCCATGGAGCAGCTGCACATCCAGTGGATGGACCTGCCGGGCCCCACGGATGTCATGTCGTTCCCGATGGACGAGCTACGGCCGCCATCGAAGGACGACGAGGAGCCCCCGCAGGGGCTGCTCGGTGACATCGTGCTGTGCCCGGAGGTCGCCGAGCAGCAGGGCAAGGACGCCGAGACGCAGCACTCCATGGACGAGGAACTCCAGCTCCTCACCGTCCACGGAGTGCTGCACCTGCTCGGGTACGACCACGAGGAGCCCGACGAGAAGGCCGAGATGTTCGGTCTGCAGGCCGCCATCGTGGACGGCTGGCGTGCGGAGAAGGGCCTCGAAGGTCCCTCCCCGGCCCCGACCGTCTCATGAGCCCGCAACTGGTCCTGGGCGCCATCGCCCTCGTCGTGGTCGCCTGGCTCGCCGCCTGCGCGGAGGCCGGCCTCGCCCGCGTCTCCAGCTTCCGCGCCGAGGAGGCCGTACGGTCCGGCCGCCGCGGCAGCGCCAAGCTCGCCCAGGTCGCCGCCGACCCGACCCGCTATCTGAACGTGGCCCTGCTGGTGCGCGTCGCCTGCGAGATGGCGTCCGCCGCCCTCGTCACGTACGCCTGCCTGAAGGAGTTCGCCGAGACCTGGCAGGCGCTGGCCGTCGCCATCGGCGTGATGGTCCTCGTCTCGTACGTCGCCGTCGGGGTCTCGCCGCGCACCATCGGCCGCCAGCACCCGCTGAACACGGCGACGGCGTCCGCGTACGTGCTGCTGCCGCTGGCCAGGATCATGGGGCCGATCCCGCCCCTGCTCATCCTCATCGGCAACGCGCTCACGCCCGGCAAGGGCTTCCGGCGCGGGCCCTTCGCCTCCGAGGCCGAGCTGCGCGCGATGGTCGACCTGGCGGAGAAGGAGTCCCTCATCGAGGACGAGGAGCGCCGCATGGTGCACTCCGTCTTCGAGCTGGGCGACACGCTGGTCCGGGAGGTCATGGTCCCGCGCACCGACCTGGTGGTCATCGAGCGGTACAAGACCATCCGGCAGGCGCTGACGCTCGCCCTGCGCTCCGGTTTCTCGCGCGTGCCCGTCACCGGGGAGAGCGAGGACGACATCGTCGGGATCGTGTACCTGAAGGACCTGGCCCGCAAGACGCACATCAGCCGGGACGCGGAGAGCGAGCTGGTGTCCACGGCCATGCGGCCCGCCGCGTTCGTCCCGGACACGAAGAACGCGGGTGACCTGCTGCGTGAGATGCAGCAGGATCGCAACCACGTCGCCGTCGTCATCGACGAGTACGGCGGCACGGCCGGCATCGTCACCATCGAGGACATCCTTGAGGAGATCGTCGGCGAGATCACCGACGAGTACGACCGGGAGCTGCCGCCCGTGCAGGACCTCGGCGATGACCGCTACCGGGTCACCGCCCGGCTCGACATCGGCGACCTCGGCGAGCTGTACGGCTTCGAGGCGTACGACGACGAGGACGTGGAGACGGTCGGCGGGCTCCTCGCGAAGGCGCTCGGCCGCGTGCCCATCGCGGGCGCGTCCTCGGTCGTCGAACTGCCCGACGGCCGCGAGCTGCTGCTGACCGCCGAGGCCTCGGCGGGGCGCCGGAACAAGATCGTCACGGTGCTGGTCGAGCCCGTCGTGCCGGCCGACGCGGATGCGGAGGCCCCGGAGGAGAAGGCGGAGTGACGCCATGACCCCGCAGGAGCTGCGCGCGCTGTGTCTGTCCTTCAACGCCGCCGTGGAGGAGTTCCCCTTCAACCCGGAGACCTCGGTCTTCAAGGTGCTGGGGAAGATGTTCGCGCTCAGCTCCCTGGAGGGCAGTCCGCTCACCGTCAACCTGAAGTGCGACCCCGAGGACGCGGTGCGGTTGCGCGGGGAGCACGAAGGGCTGATCGTTCCGGGCTGGCACATGAACAAGCGCCACTGGAACACGGTGACCGTGGACGGCTCGCTGCCCGGCCGGCTGGTCCGGGAGCTGGTCGAGGACTCGTACGACCTGGTGGTGGCGGGGTTGCCGCGGGCGGAGCGGCTGCGGCTCGACCGGCCCTGAGCTGCCGTGCGACGCCGTGTGACGTCGTGTGACGTCGTACGTATGCTCTGGGCATGACCGACAGCACCGCGCTCGAACCCGAGGACCGCAAGATCGTCACCCTGGCCCGTGCGGCCCGGGCCCGCAACGGGGTGCCCGAGGGGGCGGCCGTGCGGGACGACAACGGCCGTACGTATGTGGCGGGCACCGTCGCACTGCCCTCGCTGCGGTTGAGCGCGCTGCGCACGGCGGTGGCTATGGCTGTCGCCTCGGGGGCTACGTCGCTGGAGGCGGCGGCGGTGGTCTTGGGCGAGGGGTCGTCCCTGCCGGACGATGACCTCGCCGCGGTGCGGGACCTCGGCGGTGCGGCCACGCCGGTGTTCGTCGCGGGGCCGGACGGTTCCGTACGGACCGTGGTGACCGCGGGCTGAGGGTTTTCGTCCGCGGCCCCGGTGGGGGCTGGTCGCGCAGTTCCCCGCGCCCCTAAAACCCTGCGCAGTTCCCCGCGCCCCTAGAGCCATAAGACTGCGCAGTTCCCCGCGCCCCCGGAACGCCCACATCACCCGCCGTCGCACGCGCACCTCACAGATTGCGCAGTTCCCCGCGCCCCTGAAAC
>NZ_JBHWZP010000262.1:0-13486 GCF_042728395.1 Streptomyces sp. NPDC060205 | reverse complement strand
GCGCGAAGGGGGGTCCGATCGCCGGGCCGGCCAACCGGCTGTCCGAAGACTGCAAGAGGAACCTTGTGAAAACCTTGGCAGGCCCCTCGGCCATGCCGCGGGCGTGCCCGGGACCTGCCCGGTGTCCACAGTCCGAGACGGGATCACAGGCCGTACCGGAACCATCACCATGACGGCGCCACCGGCCCCCCATGTGTGGAATCCTGGGCAAGATCGGGGGAGTTCGTGAAAGACGGAGCGGCCGATCGTGGGTGGGGACGTGGATCTTCGATTACTGGGGTCGTTGGAACTGTGGGCCGGCGGCCGTCACATCGAGCTGGGACAGCCCAGGCAGCGCATGGTCCTTGCGGCGCTGGCGGCCAACGCGGGCCGGTTGACGACCGTGGACGCCCTGGTGGACCGGGTCTGGGACGACACCCCTCCCGATGCGGCCCGTTCGACGCTGTACTCCCATGTGAGCCGGGTGCGACGCGTACTGGACGAGGCGGCGCGCGGCGAGGACGGCACGGCGGACCATCCGCCGCTCCAACTGGCCCGCGTGTCGGGCGGATACCTGCTGCGGGCGGCCGACGACAGCATCGACCTCCTGCGTTTCAGGGCACTGGTGGCCCGGGCCCGTGGCCTGCGTCCGGACGACGCCGAGTGCGGCCGGCTCCTGCGTGACGCCCTCGATCTGTGGCGGGGTTCGCCGCTGGCCGACCTGCCGGGTGCCTGGGCCGAGCGGACCCGGACGGCCTGGCTGAACGAACGGCTCGAAGCCGCCCTCCACTGGGCCCGGGCCGAGACCGCGACAGGACGTGCCACGCAGGCGATCGGCCGGATACGGGCCCTGTCCGAGGAGTTCCCGCTGGCAGAGCCCCTCGCCGCCCTGCTCGTCAGCTCCCTGGCCCAGGCGGGCCGGACCGCCGAGGCGCTCGACCACTACGCCGAGGTCCGCCGCCGGCTGGCCGACGAACTGGGTTCGGTCCCCGGGGTGGAACTGCGCACCGCCTACGAGGAGGCCCTGCGCGACCGCCCCCTGCCCGCCACCGGCACTGGCTCCGGCCCCGCTTCGGGCGACACCCGGACAGCACGCTCACGCCCCGCGCAACTACCCTTCGACGTACGGGCTTTCACCGGCCGCAAGGGACAACTGGACGAACTGTCCGCGCACCTGCTCTCCGCCGAAGCGGGGGCCGACGCCACCAACACGGTCGTGGTGTCCGCCGTGTCCGGCACCGCGGGAGTCGGCAAGACCGCCCTGGCCGTCCACTGGTCCCACCGGGTGCGCGAACAGTTCCCCGACGGCCAGCTCTACGCGGACCTGCGCGGCTACGACACGGACGAACCGGTGCCCGCGGCCGACGTCCTCACCGGGTTCCTGGTGGCCCTCGGAGTGCCGGGCCCCGAGATCCCGCTGCGTCTCGACGACCGCTCCGCCCGCTACCGCACCGAGCTGAGCGAGCGCCGCATGCTCGTCGTGCTCGACAACGCCTCGTCCAGCGAGCAGATACGCCCGCTCCTGCCCGGCGCGACCCGGTGCAGAACCGTGGTGACGAGCAGGGACGTCCTGAGCTCCCTGGTGTCCCTGCACGGCGCCCACCGGCTCGTACTCGACGTTCTCCCCCCGGAGGACGCCGTACGCCTGCTGAGCAGACTCATCGGCCCCCGGGCGGCGGCCGAACCACAGGCCGCGGCCGTCCTCGCCGAGCAGTGCGGACGCCTCCCCCTCGCCCTGCGCATCGCCGCGGAGCTGGCACTGTCCCGTCCCGCGTCGCCCCTGAGCGCTCTCACCGCCGAACTGGACGACCGGCGGGGCCGGTTGGAGCTGCTGGACTCCGACGACGATCCCCGCGCGGCCGTACGTGCCGTCTTCTCCTGGTCCTACGACCGCCTGCCCGCCGAAGCCGCCGCCGCCTTCCGGCTGCTCGGGCTGCACCCGGGCCCGGACGTGGACGCGTACGCGGCGGCAGCCCTGTGCGGACGCCCCGTCGACGACACCCGGCGGACACTGGAACTGCTGGCCCGCAGCCATCTGATCCAGCCCACCCGCGCCGGCCGCTACGGCATGCACGACCTGCTGCGGGTGTACGCGGCCTGGCAGGCCGAACGCCACGACGGGCCGGCCGACCGCGAGACGGCGCTCGACCGTCTCCTGACCCACTATCTCGCGGCGTCCTGCGCCGCCATGGACGTGCTGTTCCCGGCCGAGAGACATCTGCGGCCCCGGATCCCGGCCCCGCGCACCGAACTTCCGCCGCTCCCCGACGAGGCCCACGCCAAACAGTGGCTGGCGGCCGAGCACACCGTCCTCACCGCGGTCACCGCGGCCGAGGCCGGACGCGGCAGGGCCGAGCACGCCGTCGGCCTGTCCACCACCCTGCACCGCCACTTCGACAGCCGTGGGCTGTTCACCGACGCGCTGGTCATCCACGGCAACGCCCTGCGTGCCGCTCGCGCGGCGGGCGACCGGCGGGGCGAGGCCGAGGTGCGCACCTGTCTCGGCACCACCCACCGACGGCTTGCGCAGTACGACGAAGCGGTCCGGCACCACACGGAGTCGCTGGCCCTGTGCCGGCGGATCGGGCTGCCGGTGGCCGAGGCCCGCAATCTGACCAACCTCGGTGTCCTGCACGAACTGCGCGGGCAGTACCGCGAGGCAGCCCAGCGGCACGGTGAGGCGGTCGTCCTCTTCCGCAAGGTCGGGGACATCGGCGGCGAGGCCGACACACTCAACAACCTCGGCATCGTGCACGAACTGCTCGACGACTACGAGACCTCGGCGGAGCAGCACCGGCAGGCGCTCGCCCTCTTCCGTTCCCTCGGCCATGCCTTCGGTGAGGCCAGCGCGCTGGGCAATCTCGGCATCGTGCTGTCCCGCCTCGACCAGCACGCGACGGCGGCCGAGCACTTCGAGCAGGCCCTCGCCCTGTTCAGGCGGCTCGGCCACCGCGGGGGCGAGGCACACGCCCTCAGCAATCTCGGGGACGCCCACAACCGCCTGGGCCACCACCAGGAGGCGGCCATCCGTCAGAGGGAGGCTCTCGCCCTGTTCCAGCGCACCGGGGAGCGGTACGGCGAAACGGGCAGCCTCAACGGTCTGGGTGAGGCCCTGCACGGCTCGGGGCAACCGGACGAGGCCGCGACCGCACACCGCTCCGCCCTCGCGCTGGCCATGGAGATCGAGGAGAAGGAGGAGCAGGCCCGGGCCCACATCGGCCTGGCCCGCATCCACCAGGACCGCGACGACCTGTCCACGGCCCGGGGCCACTGGCAGGACGCGCTGGCCCTGTACAGCGCCCTCGGCTCACCGCGTGCCGCGGGTGTCAGCGAGTCGCTGGCCGCCCTGGAGGCACGTCAGAAGGAGGACACGCACAGTCCCGACTGCGCCTGAGCAGGTCCGTGGGCCCCCGTGGCCCACGGACCGTACGGGTGTCCGTTGACAGCACGGAGGGCTCCTCCCACAATGATCAGCATGACCTGGCACTGTTGCGGCACGATGACGGGGCCTCTGCGCGCCCCGAATCGGATCGGCTGCGAGCGCTCAGGCCGCTAGCCGGTTCCCCGCCGGGCCGAGCCGTGACGCTCGCCGCACCGCAGTCCACGTCGTGCTGGTCGACCCTCCTCACGTCCGGGACTGCTGTCCTTCCGCACTCCTGCACTTCCGCACTTCCGCCATCGAGCCGTCGCGCCATCGCGTTGTCGAGCCATGCGAACGAGGAGCATCTCCATGACCGTGACCATTCCGCAGGCCGGTGTGCCGGCACTGCGCGAAGCCCACGTGCCGACGGGCGGCATCCACGAGGGCGCCCGTGAGCTGCGACGCCTGCCCGAGGGCGCGCCCGCACGCCCCTACGATCTTTTCGAACTCGTCCCTCAGGCAGCCACGATCGGCGCGGAGATACGGGGCGTCGATCTCTCGCGTCCGCTGGACCCCGCCCTGCGCGAAGAGCTCAACCGGGCGCTGCTGGAGTGGAAGGTGCTCTTCTTCCGCGCCCAGCACCTCACGTCCGAGCAGCAGAGCGGCTTCGCCCGCAACTGGGGTGAGCTGGAGACCAACCCGCTGCTCGCCCGCGGCTCCAGCGCCGACGTGGTGCGCTTCGACAAGGGGGCCGGCGCCACACCGACCTTCGAGAACGTGTGGCACGCGGACGTCACCTTCCGGGAGCGGCCCGCGCTCGGTGCCGTGCTCCAGCTGCGCGAGGTGCCGCCCTTCGGCGGGGACACCATGTGGGCGGACATGGCCGCCGCCTACGACAACCTCTCACCCGAGGTGAAGAACCGTATCGACGGTGCCACGGCCGTGCACGACTTCATCCCCGGCTTCGCCCGCTTCTACGGCCCCGAGCGGCTCGCCCCGTTCCAGGACGCCTTCCCGCCGGTGGAGCACCCGGTCGTGCGCACGCATCCGGAGACGGGCCGGAAGCTGCTGTTCGTCAACACCTCCTTCACCACCCGTATCACCGGCCTGGCCCGCGAGGAGAGCGACCAGCTGCTGCGCCATCTCGTGCAGCAGGCGCATGTCCCGGAGTACCAGGTGCGCTTCCGCTGGCAGGCCGGGGACGTCGCCTTCTGGGACAACCGCGCCACCCAGCACTACGCGGTGAACGACTACGGCTCGCACCGCCGCGTGGCGGAACGCGTCGCCATCGCGGGCGACCGCCCGTACTGAGGCGGGAGAGCGCACGTACCGAGCACGTCATCCGGCCCTTGGACGAGAACGGTCCAGGGGCCGGTGTGGCGTCCCACCCCACATATTCTTGTCATGTACCTGTACAGACCTTCGGTGTCGTGCTGTCATGCCAACCATCACCCTTTCCAACGTTGTACAGGCTGGGACGGCGAGCCGCCAGCCTTCTCTCCGTACGTGTACGTCCTTGCCCCCCGACACCCAAGGAGTCACGATGCGCAGCACCACCCCGGCCCCACGCCCCTGGGCCGTCTGGCTGAGACAGCGGGCGAGGCGGATCACCACCGTGCTCGCCACCCTCGCGCTGGTCTGCACGGCCGCCCTGACCGCCACGGGCACCGTGCAGGCCGCACCGGCCGCGTGGACGCCCAAGCCCTCCCCCATGACCACCCCGTGGACCAACCAGGTATCGGTCGACCATCCGCTGCCGGAGTATCCGCGCCCACAGCTCACCCGTCCCGACTGGGCCAATCTCAACGGCATCTGGGACTTCGCGGTCACCTCGGCGGACGCGGGCCAGCCCGCCTCGTTCTCCGAGCAGATCCGGGTGCCGTTCGTCGCCGAGTCGGCGCTGTCCGGGATCCAGCGCAAGATCACCCAGAACGACAAGCTCTGGTACAAGCGCACCTTCGCGGTCCCGGCGGGCTGGAACGGCCGCCGCGTCCAGCTCAACTTCGGTGCGAGCGACTGGCGTACGACGGTCTGGGTCAACGGCAGCCAGGCCGGCGCCACGCACAGCGGGGGCTACGACTCCTTCTCGTACGACATCACGGGTCTGCTCAACGGCGGCACCAACACCGTCGTCGTGTCCGTCTGGGATCCCAGTCAGACGGGTATCGGGGCGGTCGGCAAGCAGCGCATCAGCGACGTGGCCCCGCACCCCGGCGGCGGCATCTTCTACACCGCGGCCTCGGGCATCTGGCAGACGGTGTGGCTGGAGCCGACGGCGGCGGCGCATGTCACGCGCCTCGACATGGTGCCCGACCTCACGAACAACACGTTGAAGGTCACCGTCAGGGGTGACGGTGTCTCCGGGCAGAGCGCCCGGGTGACCGTGTCCTCCGGCTCGACCACGGTGGGCACCGCGACCGGCGCGGTCGGCAGCACGATCACCGTGGCCGTACCGAATCCGCACCTGTGGACCCCCGAGGATCCGTTCCTGTACGACGTGAAGGCCGATCTGCTGTCCGGTTCGACCGTCGTCGACTCCGTGGGCGGTTACAGCGGGATGCGCTCCGTGGGGGTCGCACGGGTCGACGGCGTCCTGCGTCCCGTGCTCAACGGGAAGTTCGTCTTCCAGACCGGCACGCTCGACCAGGGCTACTGGCCGGACGGCATCTACACCGCGCCGACCGACGACGCCCTCAAGTACGACCTGCAGAAGCACAAGGACCTCGGCTTCAACATGGTGCGCAAGCACATCAAGGTCGAGCCGCAGCGCTGGTTCTACTGGGCGGACAAGCTGGGGCTGCTCGTCTGGCAGGACATGCCCGCGATGGACACCCGCACCCCCGACAGCGCGGCCCGCACGCAGTGGGAGGCCGAGTACGACCGGATCATCGACCAGCACCGCAGCTCGCCGTCGCTGGTGATGTGGGTCGACCAGAACGAGGGCTGGGGGCAGTACGACCAGGCCCGGATCGCCGACCATGTGAAGGCGTACGACCCTTCACGGCTGGTGAACAACATGAGTGGCATCAACTGCTGCGGCGCGGTCGACGGCGGCAACGGCGACGTCCTGGACCACCACGTCTACGTCGGGCCCGGCACGACCGTGCCCAGCGCCACCCGCGCCGCCGTCCTCGGTGAGTACGGCGGTCTGGGCTTCAAGGTCGCCGGCCACGAGTGGTATCCGGGCGGCGGCTTCAGTTACGAGGACCAGGCGGACCAGGCCCATCTCAACAACCGCTTCGTGGGGCTCCTCGACGCGCTGCGCGAGGTGCGGATGCCCGCCGGGCTCTCGGCCTCCGTCTACACGGAGATCACCGACGTGGAGAACGAGGCCAACGGCCTCCTCACCTATGACCGGCAGGTCGTCAAGGTGGACGCGGCCCGTGTGCAGGCCGCCAACCGGGCCCTCATCGACGCCTCCCGGGCCACGACCTCCCCCGTCACCCTGCCCACGAACCAGTACAAGTCGCTGCGGGTGACCACCCCCGGCTACACGAACCGCTATCTGCGGCACCGCGACGGGGCCGCCTACACCGATGTGGTCGACGCGAACAGCGCCGCCCTCCTCAAGAACGACGCCACCTGGAAGGTCGTACCGGGCCTCGCCAACAGCGCCTGCTACTCCTTCGAGTCGCGCAACTACCCCGGCCAGTACCTGCGCCACCGTGAGTACCGCGTCTACAAGGAGTCGGGCAGCGGAGCCGTTTTCCAGGCCGACGCGACCTTCTGTGCCGTGCGCGGCGCGAACGGCGGCGTCCGGCTGTCCGCGTCCAACTTCCCCGAGCAGTATCTGCGGCACTACAACGCCGAGTTGTGGCTGGCCACCCCGGGCGGCTCCCACGCCTGGGACAACCCCGGCTCCTTCACCGAGGACACCACCTGGGCCGTCGACGCACCCTGGGCCCCCTGACCGCCGTCCGCACGCGGGGGACGGCAGCCGCCGGGCCGCCGTCCCCCGCCTCTCTCGCGCTCACAGGTCCGCCCGCTCCTCCGCCTCGGCCGCCCGGGGCGGCACCACGGACGGACGGCGCACGGTCAGACTCTCCACGGCGTACGACATCTCCTTGGTCCCGGCCGCGGGGCGAGGGTGGTAACGCCCGGCGCTCACCGAGAGGTTGACGATGAGGTGGGCGCGCCAGCTCTTCCCCACCCCGCGCCGGTCGGCGAAGATCTGTGTGCCGTTCAGCCACCAGATCACCGAGCGGGCGCCGAACTCCACCCGCAGGTCGACATGGCCGCCGGGGCGCACGGCCTCGTCGTGGTGATAGAGGTGCCCGCCCCGCACGTGGTTGGAGAACTCCAGCAGATCGGGGTTGTCGGGGTGGTACTCGAACACGTCGATCTCCTGGCCCCCGTCCCGCCAGGTCCAGATGGCCGGCCAGGCCCCCACTTCGACGGGCAGGCGCACGCGTGTCTCCAGCACGTCCCCCGCCCGCAGGAGGAAACCTTCCTCGCTGCCCTCGGTGGTGAGCAGGCCCGCGCTCCACAGGCCGTCCTTGCGGCGCGTGGCGCGGAACGTGCCGGTGCGGGAGTACGCCGGGTCGGAGACCAGGTAGTCCAGTTTGTTGTCGGTCGGATTGACCGGGCCGCCCTCGGGATAGGCCCAGGAGCGGCCGGCCACCCACTGCCTTCGCGAACTGAAATCGGCGGTGAAGACGACGTCGGGCACAGGCCGGCTCCTTGGCGATGGAGGAACAGGGACATATGCGCGCAGTCCGTTTCTCCCCAGCCGGTCACCGCCCATGCCCCGGACGGTTCCATCCGCTGTGCAAACAACCCGCCCGGGTGAACTCTCGGGCCCGACAGAGGTTTTCGGGCGGACCTGGTCCGCCGTCCTCGGGCCGGTCCGCCGTCGGGTCTCAGGGGCGAGCGGGCCGGGCGCCCCAGTCGAGGCGGAGGACGGCCAGGTCGTCGGAGTGCCGGCCGGCGTTCAGCGCATGAGTCTCCTTGATGAGGAGGTCGACGTGGGCGGCCGGGTCCGCCGACGGGAGTTTCCGTATCAGCGCGAGCAGCCCTTCGACGCCGAGCCGCTCCTCCTTCGTCCCGTTGTGCCCTTCGGTGAGGCCGTCGGTGTAGAGGGTCAGCGCGCCGGTGGCCGGGAGCGGGACGACCGTGGAGGGCCAGCTGTGGACCCCGGGGAAGATACCCAGCGCGATGCCGTGCGCGGCGGTCACCTCCCAGGTCCCCTCGGGCGAGGTGAGGAGGGGTTCGTGGTGGCCGGCGAGATGGAGGGTCGCGGTGGCGGCTTCCTGGTCGAGGGTGACCAGGGTGCACGTGGCGAACAGCTGCTGGCTGCCGCGCTCGGCCATGAGGATGCGTTCCATCAGGTGCAGCAGGTCGTCCCCGCGGTGCCCGCCGAGCACGAGGGAACGCCAGGCTATGCGCAGGCAGACACCGAGCGCGGCGGCGTCGGGGCCGTGCCCGCTGACGTCTCCGACCACGGCGTGCAGCAGCCCGTCGTCGCCTTCGACCACGTCGAGGAAGTCCCCGCCGAGCAGGGCCATCGTGGCGCCGGGCAGATAGCGGGACGTCACCCTGACCGTGGAGGTGTCGAGGATCGGCTGCGGCAGCAGACCGCGTTCCAGCCGGGCGTTCTCCTCCGCCCGCAGCTGAGCGGCCTGGGCGGCGGCGCTCGCGCGTTCGGTCTGGCTCCGGTAGACGGCGTAGCGCAGCGTCCGCTGCAGGAGGTCCGCCTCGACCTTTCCCTTGACGAGGTAGTCCTGTGCTCCGGCCGCCATGGCGTCGGTGCCCGCCCGGTCCTCGGACAGCCCGGTCAGGACGATCACCGCGGTGTGCGGGGCGAACCCGCGGACGGCCGTGACCGCGTCGATGCCCGAGACGTCGGGCAGGTGCAGATCGAGGAAGATGCAGTCGATCGGGTGGGCGGCCAGTTCGGCGCGGGCCTCGGCCAGCGTGGTCCGGATGGTCAGCTCGAATCCCAGCCCGGTGTCGTACAGGAGTTCCTCGACGAGCAGCGCGTCGCCCGGATCGTCCTCGATCAGGAGGATGCGGTACATCGGCTTGTCGGAGGCCGCGCCCGGGGCGGCCGTCGTGGATCCGGTCATCGTGCCTGCTCCGCCTCCGCGCGGGTGGCCTCGGGTGTGGTGTCCGCGCCGGGGCTCTCCGGCGGCCGGGGCGCCAGGGTGAAGGTGATACGGGCTCCGTCGCGGTAGGCCGGGTCGACGGCGATGGTGCCGCCGTGGAACTCGACGATCTTCTTGCACATCGCGAGACCGATCCCGCTGCCCGAGTAGGTGTCCTTGGTGTGCAGCCGCTGGAAGATCACGAAGATCTTGTCGGCGTACTCCGGTGCGATGCCGATGCCGTTGTCCGTGACGGTGAACCGCCACAGGTCGCCTTCCCGCTCCGCCGTGACGTGGATCTTCGGCGTCTCGCCGGGACGCCGGAACTTGACGGCGTTGCCGATCAGGTTCTGCCAGAGCATGCCCAGCTGGGTGGGGTCCGCGACCAGGGTCGGCAGCGGGTCGTGCGTGATCGTCGCCCCGGCCTCCTCGATGCCGACGCTCATCGTCGACAGGGTCCGCTCCAGCACGTCGTCCAGGTCGACGCTCTGGTGGGCGTTGTGCAGCCGCCCCACCCGGGAGAAGTCGAGGAGGTCGTTGATGAGGATCTGCATGCGGTTCGCCCCGTCGACCGCGAAGTCGATGTACTGGTCGGCCCGGCTGTCGAGCTGCCCTCCGTAGCGCCGCTGGAGGAGCTGGGTGAAGCTGGAGACCTTGCGCAGCGGCTCCTGCAGGTCGTGGGAGGCCACGTACGCGAACTGTTCCAGCTCGGCGTTGGAGCGCTGGAGGTCCGCGGTCTGCGCGTCCAGCCGCAGCCGGGTCTCCTCGCTGACGGCCAGCTCCCGGACGAGCCGCCTGCGCATGAAGTCGATCTCGCTGCTCAGGCGTCGCAGGTCCGCGGGGCCGGTGGGGGTGATGGGGTGGTCGAAGTCACCGCCGGAGATGGCACGGGCGTCCGCGCCGAGCTGCTCCAGGGGCCTGTTGATGCCGCGCCGCAGCCCTTCGAAGATCAGCGCCGTGAGGATGACGATGACCACCGCGATGGAGATGAACACCCAGTTCCGCAGGATCATCGTGGACATCAGGTCGTCCCTGGCCCGTACCCGGTCCTCGCGCAGCCGTTCCTGCTGCTTGCTGAGCGCGTTTCGAACGTCGTCGAACAGGGCCTTGCCCTCCGCGGCCCGTGCGGTGGCCAGCGGCGAGGGCGAGCCGGGCGGCTCGGCGGCGATGGGCCGGGCCACACTCTCCTGCCACTTCGTCACCGCGTCCTGCACGGCCTTCAGGTCCCTCAGGCGGGCGGGGCTGTCCCGAAGCAGCTCGGTGAGCTGCTTGTCCCTGGCTTTTTGATCGGTCAGCCCCTGCTCGTAGGGGGTGATGAAGGCTTCCGTGCCGGTGAGCCCGTAGCCGCGGATCCCGGTCTCCTGGTTGAGCACGGCGGCTTCCAGGCGTATCGCGACGGTCAGCGCGGGAGAGCGCACGTCCACGAGGTCGCGGCTGAGCGTCTCGGTCCGCCCCAGGACGTACGCGCCCGCCGCCCCGAGGACGGCCAGAACCACCAGGGACGCGGCCACCCCTACACGAAGCCACCGCCTGGTCGTCCACGCGGTAAGCCCTCGCGTACGCGATTGCCTCTCATCGCCGGTCATTCTGTGGGCTCCTCGCTGTGAGCATCGCCTTGCTTGTTTGGCCAGCACACTTTAGAGGGCGACAACCCTTGTTGTCGCGGGCCTCCTCGGGGACCTAGAGTGCCGGGTATGCCAGGCAAGGACTTCGCACTGCGGATCACTCCGCAGGAGACAGCCACCATCGCGGACGCGACGGTCGGCGATCTCGCGCAGCGCCTCGCCCGCCGGCTGGTGGAAGCCCCGTCGCCCCCCGCAGCGGACGACCCGGCACAAGCCCTGGCTCTGCTGCACCTGCTGGATCATCTCAAGCAGGCCGCCGAACGACTCCAGCAGGAAGCGGCCGTGGCCGCCGCACGCGCGGGCGCCGGATACCCGCAGATCGGCGCCGCATGCGGGATGACCCGGCAGGGAGCCCGGCGCCGCTGGCCCGGGCTCTTCCACCACTCCAACGAGAAACCCACGGAGCAACCGACAATGACCACCCCCGCCCGCCCCTTCGACGTCCTGCTCGTCGAGGACGACATGGCCGACGCCATGCTCATCGAGGAAGCCCTTTCCGAGCGCGGGGCCCGCAATCTGGTCCAGGTCACCGACGGGGTCGCCGCGCTGGAGCATCTGCGGACGCCGGGCACCCCGCGCCCCGACCTCATCGTGCTGGACCTGAACATGCCGCGGATGAACGGCCGGGACCTGCTGAAGGTCCTCAAGTCCGATGACGACCTCCAGACGATCCCCGTGGTCGTCCTGACGACGTCGACCGCTCCGGACGACGTCACGGGTGCGTACAGCAGTCACGCCAACGCCTATGTGACCAAGCCCGTCAACCTCGACGAGTTCGAGCAGGCCGTCCAGAGCATCGACGCCTTCTACCTCGACACCGCCACCCGCCCGCGCCCCTGAACCACGGGACGCGTCACGACGGCCGTGCCAGCCGCGCGAACACCGTGCGTACGGCCCTGAGCACGGCCTCGCGTGAGGCATCGGTCGGTTCGTCGGTCTCGAAGCCGTGGCGGCCGTGCGGCACGTCGATGATCTCGACGGGGGCCTTCGTCTCGTCCGCCGCGGTCGTGAACTCCCGCACGGTGGCGGCGATCTGCGGCGTCTCCAGGCCCGCCCGGGTGAGGACGACGGGCGGCATCGTCCCGGCGGCGGCGCGCAGCGCGCCGACCGGGTCGAAGCGGGGGCCGACCGCGCCCCAGCCCGGCAGCGGGGCCAGGATCGGATAGGTGAAGGCCAGACAGCGCAGCCACGGCGGGGGCGCGGCGATCCAGTCCGCGGCGAGCAGTCCGGCACCGGAGAAGATCCACAGGGCGATGCGCTGCCCGTCCACCCGGGGGTCGGCCCGCAGCAGGTCGACGGCCTCCGCCACGTCGTCCGCCGCACGCGCGTAGTCGGTGATGCCGTGCAGCCGGTGCTCGACGACGGCACCGACCGCGCCGAGGCTCGCCGCACATCGGGCGTAGCCGAGGTAGAAGGGCGAGTCGCGCGGCGCCGGGACGAGGCCCGCGGGCACGGGCCCGCCGTGCACGAACAGCACCGCGGGCCAGGGACCTCTCGCCTCCCCCTCCCCCGCTGCCCTGTCCGGCAGGTGCAGGTCCACCCGCCCCTCGCGCACCCGCGGATACTCCGGAGTGTCCAGCAGGAAGGGCCGGGCGTACGAGGACTCCTCCTCGGGTACGGTCAGCCGGCGCCCCTCGTCGGCCGCCGCGCGGAGCAGGACCCCGGCCAGTTCGTCCGGGCAGGAGAGCATCGGCCAGTGGCCGGTGGCCAGTTCGAAGAAGCCCACCCTCGGATCGGCCAGCTTCCGCAGATGCGGCGGGCCGGTGCGTACCAGCGCCTCGACGAGTTCCACGGTCGTGCCGCCGGCCGTGCACAGGATGCCGGTGGTGGGCCATGCCGCGGCGGCGCCGGTCAGTCTCAGGGGCTGGGTGAGCGTGCGCCAAGGCTGCGGGGCGGCCACCCGGCTCAGCAGCTCCAGGTGGTGCGGGGACAGCCCCTCGGTGCTGCCCCACCGCTGCCACTGCGCGGGCTCCGGCGACGGGACAGGCCCGGGATCGCCGTCGGCGGCGAGCCGTTCGTGCACCGACGGGTCCGGCACCAGGGCGAGGGCCGCGTCGCCGTCCTGCGGCATCCCGGCGTCCAGGTGCACGACCCGTGCGACCCGCTCCGGACGGCGGTCCGCCGCGCCCAGGACGGGGTGGATGGCGTAGTCGTGCCCGACCAGCACCACCTCCTCCGGCAGACCCGGGGGATCGGCGGAATCTGGGGAATCGGGCAGCTCAAGGGAATCGATCAGCCGGACCACGTCCTCGACATGCGTCTCCAGATCGGCCCCGGGCTGCCTGCTCAGCGACACCGGGTGCGCCCGGGCACCCGACTCCCGCAGCCGCGCGACGACTTCGCTCCAGATCCGGCCGTCGGTGAACGGGCCCGAGACCAGGACGAACAGGGACATCGATACCTCCAGGGTGGGTTCGTGACGGCCGGCCGGCCTGGCC
>NZ_JBHWZP010000261.1:0-13572 GCF_042728395.1 Streptomyces sp. NPDC060205 | reverse complement strand
GTACTTGGCTCTGCGCCCGGCACGGCGAGAGCACGCACCTGACGCCGCGCGGCCGCCCTGCGGGCGACGACGGGAATTGTCAGACAGGCCCTAGGGGCAGCCCTGCCCCGCTGTCAGGCGCTCCGGCCCGGCTCCGGTACGGGTACCAGCGCGGGCGTCGGCGTCTGCGGCGGGCGTCGCATCAAGTACGCCGCCCCCGCGCCCGCCCCGAACAGCGCCACCAGCGAGATGCCCGAGGCGAACCACGTCGCGCCCAGCCACTGGCCGCCGAAGTAGCCGAGGGCCACGCTGTACGCGGCCCATGCGAGTCCCGCGAGGATCGACCAGGGCAGGAACTCGCGTACGCGCCGGTGCGCCGCCCCCGCGCCGAGTGAGACCAGCGAGCGGCCCGCCGGGGCGAAGCGGGCGAGCACGACGAGCGTGCCGCCGCCTCGGGCGAGCGCCGCGCCGAGACGTTCCTGCGCTCCCCTCAGGCGCCGGGAGCGGGCGATGGCGCGGTCCAGCCGTGCGCCGCCGCGCCAGGCGAGCCGGTACGCCACCAGGTCGCCGAGGACCGACGCGGTCGCGGCCGAGAGGATCAGGGAGAGGATGTCCGGCACGTGCTGGACCGCCGCTCCGGTGCCCGCCGCGGCAGCCGTCGCCGCCGTGATGACCAGCACGCCGCTCGGCAGCACCGGCAGAAAGACGTCGAACAGGACCGACAGCGCCACTACGGCATAGATCCATTGGCTGTAGATCCAAGGGGTGCCGGACAGCGACCCCACACTCTCAAGCACCGAAACTCCCCTGTGTCTCCCCCGTAGGCCCCGAACCGTGCCGTGTGCCGCGGTGTCGCGGGGGAGCGGCAGGAGCGGCCTGTGACAGCCATACAGCGTACGCCTCGGGTGGGACAGGAGATCCACAGGGGGCTCGTGTGTTCGCCACACCATGTTCACCCGGCTGCCACACCCCCGGGGCGGGCGGCCCGCACGTCCCGTACCAACGAGAAAGGGGCCACCGATCGGCGATGGCCGATCACCGATCGCGAGCACAGATCGCCAAAGGAGCGGAACCGACGATGACGTCAGGCATAGAAGGCGCAGTGCGTGCAGAGACCGCAGAGGGCGCGGCGGACGCGGAGACCGCAGAGGGCATGGACGGCGCAGCAGGCGCAGCGGCCGCAGCGGGCGCGGACCGCGCGGGTGGTGTCGCGGGTGCCGTCGTGCGCAGGGCCGTCGTGGTGCTCGCCGGGGCCCTCGCCTCCGTCGCGCTCACCGCCTGCCCCTCGGACGCCGACGGTCCCGCGGACTCCGATCCCGCCCCCGGCTACCGGATGCGTACGGACGCCCGCTTCGCCCCGCCCGGTGCCTTCGTCCCGTCCGCGGCGGTCACGTACGACGACACCGGACTCGTACCGCCCGCCGCGTGGATCGAGGTGAGTCAGCGCAGCGAGGAACGCGGGCGTACGACGGTGGCGTTGCGCGTCACGGGGCTGAAGGCGGGGCACGCGTACGGAGTTCATGTGCACCGGGACCCGTGCGGCGCCGAGCCGGCCGCGGCGGGCGGGCACTATCAGCACCGGCCGTCCACGGACCCCGCGGCGGTCAACCCCGAGAACGAGGTCTGGCTCGACTTCACGGCGGACGACCGCGGCGAGGGCGGGGCGAGTGCGCGGCACGACTGGAACTTCCGGCGCGGCGAGGCCGCCTCCGTCGTGCTGCACGCCGAGCCGGGCGGTGCGGGCGCCCGGCTGGCGTGCTTCACCGTGCCCTTCGGGTGGGCCGGCTGACGGCACGCCCTGCGGAGGCGGCGTACCGGCTTGGTGCAGGGGCGCGTTGAGGCCTGCGTGTCAGGCCGCGACGGGCTCCGAGGGGCGGTTCTCCCCGGTCGTCGAGGACGAGCGGCCGGGGATGAGCCGGTCCAGGCCGAACGCGCCCGAGCCGGTGAAGACGAGCAGGAGCATCGACCAGCAGTACATGGCCGCGCCCTCACCGCTGTTCTCGATCGGCCACAGCGCCTCGGGCTGGTGGACCTTGAAGTACGCGTAGGCCATCGCGCCCGAGGCGATGAACGCGGCGATACGGGTGCCGAGGCCGAGCAGGACCAGGGTGCCGCCGACGAGTTCGATGACGGCCGCGTACCAGTTGGGCCAGGCGCCGGTCTCGACGGTGGCGCCCTTGCCGTCCAGGCCGCCGAGGACGCCGAGCAGCGAGACGGCTCCGTGGCAGGCGAAGAGCAGGCCGACGACGATACGGAACAGGCCGATGGCGTATGGCTGGGCGCTGTTGAGGCGTCCGGTCATGTGGGATGACTCCTTCGGTGTCGGTACGGTCCTTGGCGGACCGGTGGGGAACGTAACCGAGTGAGTGCTCTACGTTAGGTCTGCCTATTCAATGCTTGCAAGTTCAACTTTGGGCCATGGCTTTTCGGTCGATACGGGTGTCGGCGCGGGTTCCGTTTTCGTCTCCGCGCCCCGTCCGACCTCGGCGGCAGCCGTTCGCAGGACGGCCCGCGCCACCGCGTCGGCGTCCGACAGCGTGACCGAGTCCACCCCTGGACGGACCCCCGCCGCGGTCACCCAGTGCACCCCCTCCGTCGGCACGCCGAACGCGAACCGCCGTGCGTGCGGCAGCCCTTGACGATCTCTCAGGTGGTAGGGGCGCTGTGTCACGTCGAGGCCCCCGGTCTCGTAACCGTCCACCGTGTGCGGGCGGCACTGGCCCGTCTTCAGGAGCCGGGCGAGCAGCGCGTCGGCGGTGCGCCGCAGGTCCGGTTCCGGCAGCCGGGCCTCGACGAGCGTGGTCGCCGACACGGTCGAGCCGGGCACGTCGGGGGAGTGCGCCACCCACGCCCCGTCCTCGGCCCGGACCTCAAGGCGCGGGCCGATCACCTCCAGCACGCCCGCCTCGACGAGCGCCGCCATCTCCTCGATACGGCGCCGGGGCGGGCCGATGGACAGGAACGCGTTGAGCGGGGTGTACCAGCGGTCCAGGTGCTCCCGGCGCGAGGAGCCCGCGAGGCCGCCGTGGTCGACGATCTGCCGCAGTTCGTTGCGCAGGTCGCGCAGCACGTCGAGCGCAGCCTTGAGCGGTCCTTCGACATTGCCGAGCGCGGCCTGCGCCGCGTCCTCCCGCAGATGGGCCAGCAGCCAGCCCCGGAAGTCGGCGGGACCGGTGAAGACCCGTCCGCCGTGCGGGCGTGAGACCCGGTCCCAGGACCAGCGGTCGGCGGCCGGCACTCCGAACTCGTCGAGCACCGCCGCCTCTTGGGGGTCCCGGTGCGCGACGGCGAGGAATCGCTCCCGGAAGTCGCGTACCACCGGTGCCCCCGGGATGCCGGTGGAGCCAGTGGAACTGGTGGTGCCGGTGGAGCCGGTGGCGCGGCGGGCCAGCAGGGTCTCGTAGTAGACCGTTTCGACCTCCTTGGCCACCAACGGCCATATCTCCGTGAGGAAGTCGGGGGCGTCGCCCGAGTCCGCGCGCTTGCGGAAGGCGGCGATGGCCTCCGGGGTGAGCACGAGCGGGAGGTGACGGCCGTACGGGCCCTTGGCGTTGTCGCCGCGCGCCTGGTACGGGATGCCGCGCCGGGAGCCGGCCACCAGGCGCGGCTCGCGACCCGAGGGGAGGTAGCGCGTCCCGGCCGCGGTGCGTACGAAACGGCCGCCGCGGCCCGTCGTCAACAGGGCCATGTGGTCGAAGAAGTTGAGGCCCAGACCGCGCAGCAGGACCGTCTCGCCGGGGCTGACGTGGGAGAGGTCGAGGTCCGCCGGGTTGGCGGGCGGGACATGGCGCAGCCCGTGGCGCTCGGCGTGCGCGGACAGCCGCTCCTGCGCCTGGTCCGCCACGACCGGCAGATGGCCCTGGGCGAGGACCACGGCCGCCAGGCCCGTCAGGACACGGCCGTTGTCGAGTACGAGGGTCTGGCGGCCGTCGGTGGCGTCGTCGAGGCGGGTCGCGCGCGCCCGGTGCGTCTCGATCCGCAGGGCGGGCGGCGCCCCGCGGACCACCTCGCCGAACACCCACTCCAGGTACTGGCCGTACTGGGCGCGGGTCGGGTAGTCGTCGGGCCCCAGCCGTCCGGCCGCCTGCCCGCCCGCCTGCCCTGCGGCCTGCCCGCCCTGCTGTTGCGCGGCCCGTCCCTCCGCCCAGGCGTGCAGGCCGGGCCCGGGGCGTATCGGGCCCGAGCAGTCCACGCTGTCATCGGTGAAGAGGGTGACCTGGGAGGCCACGGTGTTCATCAGCAGCTCGGCCGGCTGCGCGGTGCGCCAGACGCGGCCGGGGCCCGGCGGGGACGGGTCGACGACGTGGACGGTCAGACGCGTGCCGGGTGTGAGGAGTTCGGGTGCGGAGGCGCACAGGCGTTCCAGCACGCTGGTGCCGCGCGGTCCGGCGCCGACCAGGGCCACGGAGAGGCGGTCTGTTGGTTCCGACAAGGGGGAGACTCCCGGACAGGTGGGGCATGCGCGGCTCACCGCCCCGGTGGAAGCGGACGGTCCGCATCATCATGCCGTCGCACACCACGGGATCCGACCCCTGAAGCGGATCAACGGCACCGGTTGTGGCATGCCTCACGGGACTCTCACGACGCATCCACACCAAGCATCAGCACACGGGCAACCCGCGAGATATGGGTACGAGGCCAAGTGCACCGCCCGTGAGGGACGGCGTCCCGAACAGGGGCGCGGGGAACTGCCCGCCCAGCCCCCACCGGGCCCGCAGACGAACAGCCACCCACAGGCGGAGCGTTCAGCTGAGGACGGACTCCACGATCGTCCTCAACCGCGCCCCACCACCCCGCTCCGCACGCGCGTGGTCAAGCCGCAGCCGGGCCGAACGCCCGCTCAGCGTCAGCGTCATCAGCTGGTTGCCGAACCAGGGCCCGCCGGTCTTGCGCCAGTCCACCGGCGGAGCCGCGACCCTGCCGTGCCGGGCGAACCGCCGGCCGAGCGCCCGTCCCACCCCGCTCCAGCCGAAGCGGAAACCGACCCTGATGTACGGCGGGATGGAGTTGTGGACGGGGGAGCAGGTCAGCTGGACCACCCGGGCGTCGGGGGCCGCGAGCCCTTCCCGCCAGACCGGCTCGGCGACGTACGCGTGATGCACGTCCCCGGACAGCACACAGATCGTCGCGGGCGCCTGCGGCCCCGAACCGGCCTCGGCGATCAGCCCCGCCAGCTGGTCGAAGGACGACGGGAACGCGGCCCAGTGCTCCAGGTCGGCCGCCCGCCGCAGGTTCTCCCCCCGCCGGGCCCAGCGTTCACCCCGCTCGCCCCGGCACATCGCGGCGTTCCACGCCTCCGCGTCGTGCACGAGGTTGGGGAGCAGCCAGGGCAGGGAGGTGCCGATCAGCAGGTGGTCGTAGGCGCCGGTGCCCTCGGGTGCCTGCTCGTCCAGGGTGTGGCCGTCCCGTATCTGCTCGCGCAGCCACTGCCACTCCGCCGGGTCGAGCATCGACCGGTTCTGTTCGTCGAGGACGCGGGCGGCGCGGCTGTCGACCATCACGAGGCGGGTGCGGCCGAAGTCGCGGCGGTAGCTCCAGCGGACCGAGGCCGGATCGGCGTCGGCCCGGGCGGCGAAGGCGCGCAGGGCGTCCGTGCCGTCGGGCGTGGCGCGGACCTCCTCGTACAGGGGGTCCTCGGCGAGGCGGTCGGGGGAGAGGTTGCCGAGGTGCTGGTGGACCCAGTACGACATCAGGCCGCTGAGGACGCGCTCGCGCCACCAGGGGGTGTCCCGCATGTCGGAGACCCAGGCCTCGCTGGTGTTCCAGTCGTCGATGACGTCGTGGTCGTCGAAGATCATGCAGCTGGGCACGGTGGAGAGCAGCCAGCGGACCTCGGGGTCGAGCCACGATTCGTAGTAGAGGTGCGTGTACTCCTCGTAGTCCGCGACCTCGGCGCCGGGCGGCTGGTCCAGGCCGCGGCGGGCCTGCAGCCAGTGGCGGGTGGCCTTGGACACCTCGTCCGCGTACACCTGGTCGCCCAGCAGCAGCAGGACGTCCGGGCGCTCGCCCTGCGGGTCCGCGGCGATCCGGGCCGCGAGGGTGTCCAGCGCGTCCGGGCCGACCGGGTCCTTCTCGCCCTCGGGCGGTGAGGCCCAGCGGCAGGAGCCGAAGGCGACGCGGACGGTCTCGTGGTCGTCCACGGGGGTGTGGACGGCCGAGGGCGGGAAGGGCGAGTCGGGCAGGGGCCAGACGCGCTCCCCGTCGAACAGCACCTCGTACGCGGTGGTGGTGCCCGGTGTCAGTCCCGTGACCGGGACCAGGGCGTAGTGGTGGCCCGCCACCTGGAAGGTACGGGACTCACCGCCCGAGCCGTCCGCACAGCGGACCTCGGCGGTGGCCGGACGGCTCGCCTCGACCCAGACGGTCGCGGACGAGCCGTCGACATACCTCAGCAATGGACCCAGGCGCAGGCTCGCCACGTGATCACCTTCCTCCGTCGCCCCGTACGGTACGGAACGACGGAGGCCGGTGGGGAGGTTCCGGCGAGAGATCGCGTGAGATCGCGTGCGGTACGGGTCCCGTGGCAGGTCAGCAGCCGCTGAGGACCGAGGTCAGCTTGCTCTTCTCCGCGGAGTCGACGGAGAGGTCGTAGTAGTACTTCACCTGGACCCAGGCGCGGACGTAGGTGCAGGCGTAGGCCGTGCGGGACGGCATCCACTCGGCCGGGTCCTGGTCGCTCTTCGACTGGTTCACGTTGTCCGTGACGGCGATGAGCTGGGGGCGGGTCAGGTCGTTGGCGAACGCCTGGCGCTGGGCGGTGGTCCAGCTGTCGGCGCCGGAGTCCCAGGCCTCGGCCAGCGGCACGAGGTGGTCGATGTCGAGGTCGGAGGCGGCGGTCCAGGTGGCGCCGTCGTAGACGGAGTACCAGGAGCCGCTGGTGGCGGCGCAGGCGGAGCTGGTGACGACGTTCGTACCGTCCCGCTTCAGCACGGTCTCGCGGGTGTTGCAGGTGCCGCTGATGGTGATCCAGTGCGGGAACAGGTCGCGGTCGTACCCGGTACGGTCCTCGGTCGCCACGGTGAGCGAGGCGAGGTAGGTGCGGGCGGTGGCCGCGCTGACCGGGGTGGGCAGCGCGGCGGAGGCGGCCGGGCCGTTGAAAAGCCCGGCCATGGCTATCAATCCGGCGAAGGCGGCCACTAGACTCAGCCGTCGACGCGCGTAGACCTTCGGCATGCGAACTCCCTACGGGTGGGGGGAAGTTGACCTGCGAGCGACTGAATGCTCGCGGGGGCCGGTTTCCGGGAGATGTGCGTCAGGTGAGAAGTTAATGACGTGGGCATGACACGACAAGGTGTGCGGCGGGATTCCTGGGGCGGGCCGTCTGCTTTGTCATGTCCTCGTGTGAAATCAGAAGGGACCCCCGGGTAGCGGGATCACTCCTTTGTTTTGTACCGTGGAGAAACAAAGTGGTCCCCGCTCGCACTCCCTGACCGGCGGGCGGGGCCACCTTGTTCCCCCGGAGGTGTGCGGGGTTCTTCTCGCGCCCTGGTCCACGCCTCGACGCGCGTTCCGATCCGCGCATCGGGCCCACGCTTTTCCGAGCCCACGCTTTTTCGATCCCAAGCTTTTCGATCCCACGCTTTTTGGAGCCTGCCGATGACGGCCTCGACCGTGCTGACCGCCCGCGCCCTGCTGCTGGACATGGACGGCACCCTCGTCAACTCGGACGCCGTCGTCGAGCGCGTGTGGCGCCGCTGGGCCGACCGGCACGGGCTCGACGGGGACGAGGTCATGAAGGTCGTCCACGGGCGGCAGGGGTACGCGTCCATGGCCGTGCTGCTGCCGAACCGGCCCATGGAGCAGAACTACGCGGACAACGCGCGCATGCTCGCCGAGGAGACCGCCGACATGGACGGGGTCGTGGCGATCGAGGGGGCGGAGGAGTTTCTCGCGTCCCTGCGGGAGCTGGCCGTGCCGCACGCGCTCGTCACGTCCGCGGACGTCGGGCTGTCCGCCGCGCGGATGGGGGCGGCGGGGCTCGCGCTGCCCGAGCTGCGGATCACCGCGGAGTCCGTGGGGGCGAGCAAGCCGGATCCCGAGGGGTTCCTGAAGGGGGCGGCGGAGTTGGGGGTCGCGCCCGAGGACTGTGTGGTGTTCGAGGACTCGGGGGCGGGGATCCTGGCGGGGCGCTCCGCGGGGATGCGGGTGGTGGGGGTTGGGGCTCGGGCCGGGTTTCATCGGCCTGATGCGGTTGTTCGGGATCTTCGGGGGGTTCGGGTCGAAGGGGTGGAGGGTGGGGGAGTTCGGTTGCGGGTGTTGTGACGGGTCCCTCCGGGTGGGGCGGGGTGGGGTGGGGTTGGGTTGTGTGTCGGGTGCGGCTCCGGTGGGGGCTGGTCGCGCAGTTCCCCGCGCCCCTAAAAAGCGACAGGATTGCGCCGTTCCCCGCGCCCCTGAAAGCCAGAGATTGCGCAGTTCCCCGCGCCCCTGAGGGTGGGGGATCCCGGCGTTGTTCGTGCGCGTGCAGGCGAAAGATTGCGCCGTTCCCCGCGCCCCTAAAGACTCTGCGCCCCTGAACGCCAGAGATTGCGTCGTTCCCCGCGCCCCCAAGGACCCCGCGCCCCTGAACGCCAGAGATTGCGCCGTTCCCCGCGCCCCCAAAAGAACCCGCGCCCCCGCAGGCGCAAGCCCGTGGCCCTGTGGGTGCGGGTTCGTGGCCCCCTGGGGCGGGGGGTCAGGGTTTGGTTGTTTCTGATTCCAGGTGGGTGCGGGTTTCTTCTGTGTAGACGCCCTGTTCCTCGTCCAGGCCCCGGGTGAACTGGTAGTTGCGTACCGCGTTCTCCGTGCGGTTGTCGTAGTCGCCGTCCGCGTCGCCCACGTACAGGGCCAACTGTTTGAGGCGCAGCTGCAGTTCGGTGACCTCGGGGCCCTCGTCGCCGCGGCGCAGGACCGCCGGGCCCGCCTTGTCGGTCGGGTCGGCGGCGGGCTGGGAGGTGCTGACCGAGTTCTCGGGGGACGGCGCGCGCGTCGTCGCGGTCGTCCTGGACGGGGCCGCCGACGCGCTCGGGGACTCCGAGGCCGAAGGCGACGGGCTCTCGCTCGCCGACGCGGACGCCGAGGCCGACTCCGACGCCGAGGGGGATCCGGAGTCCGACGGGGACGGCTCGTCCACCGCGGTGTCCGGCACGCTCGCGCGGATGTCGTCCGGGGCCGCGCCGTCGCGCGACGGCGACTCGTACGAGAACAGTCCGCTCGCGAACCCGGCCGCCGCGACCACGACCGCCGTGGCGCCGGCTCCCACGAGTACGAAACGGCGTCGGCGGCCCGTGTTCCCGGGGGCGTCCGAGGAGTCCGCGGGGTCGTCGTAACCGTCGTGACCGTCGGCGGGGGCTGCGGGGGCGGCCGGGAAGTCGTCGGGCGGGGTGCGCTGCAGCGGGATCGCGATCGTCGCCCGGTCGTCGGGGCCCTGGCCGGCCTCCGGCGCCGAAGGGAGCGGGCCGCTACCGGAGCCCGCGGTGGCGCCCTCCGCGGGGACCTCCAGATCCACGTAGGGGCGGATGCGCAGCGGGTCGAAGTCCTCCGCGGCAGCCGTCTCGGCGGACCGGGTCTCCAGGAGCTCGTCCGCGGCTCTGCGGGCGCAGCCGCATGTCGGGGAGCCCCCGGACTCCCTGGGTGCCCCGCATTCCGGGCATATATGACCGCTCCGGTCGCTCACGTCGTGGATCCTTCCCCGTACGAACTCCAGCGATTATGCAGACCCCCTCCACACAATCTCCCGGTTACCCCCGGAATCCCGAACTCCTGGCCGGATTCAACAGGCCATAACCGGTCACACCGACCAGGATGGAAGAGGAACGGGATTCTCGCGGCCGGGAGGTCTTCATGGCCGAGGATGCGCACGGCAGGGGCGGCGGTACGGGCGAAAGGGGCGTACCCGACGCGTCCCCCGACGGGCTTCGGACCCCTCGGCCCCGGGACCACTCGCGCGGCGCCACCGCCGTTCCTCCGCAGCTGCAGGGCGGTGTCCTCGTCTCCATCGGGGCGCTGCTCCTGGGGCTGCTGCTCGCCGCGCTCGACCAGACCATCGTGTCGACCGCGCTGCCCACCATCGTCAGCGATCTCGGCGGGCTCGACCATCTGTCATGGGTCGTCACGGCGTATCTCCTGGCCTCCACGGCCGCCACCCCGCTGTGGGGCAAGCTCGGTGACCAGTACGGACGCAAGAAGCTGTTCCAGATCGCCGTCGTGATCTTCCTGATCGGCTCGGCGCTGTGCGGCATGGCGCAGAACATGCCCCAGCTGATCGCCTTCCGCGCGCTCCAGGGCCTCGGCGGCGGCGGGCTCATCGTGCTGTCGATGGCGATCGTCGGCGACATCGTCCCGCCCCGGGAGAGGGGCAAATATCAAGGGCTCTTCGGTGCCGTCTTCGGTGCGACCAGTGTCCTCGGGCCGCTGCTCGGCGGGCTGTTCACCGAGCATCTGAGCTGGCGCTGGGTCTTCTACATCAACCTGCCCGTCGGGGTCGTCGCGCTCGCCGTCATCGCCACGGTCCTGCACATCCCGGTCCGCTCCCGCAAGCACACGATCGACTACCTCGGTACGTTCCTGATCGCGGCCGTCGCCACCTGCCTGGTCCTCGTCGCCTCGCTCGGCGGCAACACCTGGGGCTGGGGCTCCCCGCAGATCGTCGGCCTCGCGGTCCTCGGCGTCGTGCTCGCCGTGGCGTTCGTGGCCGTCGAGCGCCGCGCCGCCGAACCCGTGCTCCCGCTGAAACTGTTCGGCATCCGCACCTTCACCCTCGCCGCGGTGATCAGCTTCGTCGTCGGCTTCGCGATGTTCGGCGCGATGACGTACCTGCCGACGTTCCTCCAGGTCGTCCAGGGTGTGTCGCCCACCATGTCGGGCGTGCACATGCTGCCGATGGTGGCGGGACTGCTCGTCTCCTCGACGGTCTCCGGCCAGATCGTCAGCCGTACGGGCCGCTGGAAGGTCTTCCCCGTCGCGGGCACCGCCGTCACCGCCCTCGGACTGCTGCTCCTGCACCGGCTCGACGTGGACAGCTCCACGGCCGAGATGAGCCTGTACTTCCTGGTCTTCGGCCTCGGGCTGGGGCTGGTGATGCAGGTCCTCGTCCTGATCGTGCAGAACGCCGTCTCGTACGAGGATCTGGGCGTCGCTACCTCCGGCGCCACCTTCTTCCGTTCCATCGGCGCCTCGTTCGGCGTGGCCGTCTTCGGCTCCGTCTTCACCAGCCGGCTGAGCGGCGAACTCGCCGACGTGCTCCGGGGACAGACCCTCCCGCCCGGTGTGGGCGCCGACGCGCTCAAATCCGACCCCAAGATCATCGGCGAACTGTCGGCCGCGCTCCGGCCCCCCGTCGTCGAGGCGTACGCCGTCTCCATCACGGACGTCTTCCTGTACGCGGCCCCGGTCGCCGCCGTCGGCTTCGTCCTCGCCTGGTTCCTGCGCGAGGACCGGCTGCGGGGCTCGGTGACGGCGCCCGACGCCACCCAGACGCTCGCCAGCAACCCCGTGGAACGCTCCTCGTACGACGAGGTGTGCCGCGCGCTGTCCGTGCTGGGCACCCGGGAGGGGCGGCGGCAGATCTACGAGAAGATCACCGCCCGCGCCGGGTACGACCTGCTGCCCGCCGCGAGCTGGCTGCTGCTGCGCATCAGGCGCTACGGCTGGGCCGAACCCGCCGCCCTCGCCGAACACAGCGGGGTGCCGCTGCAGATCGTCATCGCGGCCGCACGCCAGGTGGAGGAACGGCGTCTGGGCGTACGGGAGGGACTGGACCTCGTCCTCACCGAACAGGGGCGTGCGGTGGCCGGGAAGCTGGCCGCGGCCCGGGAGGAGTCCCTCGCCGAACTGCTCGGCGACTGGTGGGGCCCGGACCGGCCCACCGACCTCGCCCAGCTCGTGACGGAACTCAACTCCGAGCTGTGCGGTTCCGACGCGGAACGGCCCTACGCGGACGCGTCGCCGAAGCCGGCCGGGCGGGCCCGGCTCGCCAAGTTAGGTGATCCGGGGCCCACTTGAGGGATCTCGTGACGTGGATCCGGCCACGGGCCGTTTGGCAGCCGAAGTCCGGGCAACCCGACGGAGGAAGCGGCCCGCTGGGCCCAGAACCCGGAAGGCAATCCATGTCCACAGGCGTGATCATCGTTCTGATCGTGATCGTGGTGGCCGTCGTCGCCGCCGTGATCGCTCGGCTCGTGATGGCCCGCGGGGCGGGCGGCGGACAGAGCCTGAAGCGGCGCTTCGGGCCCGAGTACGACCGGGCACTCGCCCGCCACGACGGCGACTCGCAGGCCGCCGAGCGCGAGCTTGAGGAGCGCGTGCAGCGGCACGGATCGCTGCGCCCGCAACCGCTGGACCCCGCGGCGCGCGACCGTTACACGGTGCGCTGGACCGCGATCCAGGAGCAGTTCGTCGACTCGCCGCGCGACGCCGTCGTCGAGGCGGACCGGCTGCTCGGCGAGGTGGCGGGCGCGCGCGGCTTCCCGGCGGGCGACCGTTACGAGGAGCAGCTCTCCGCGCTCTCCGTGCACCACGCGCACCAGGTGAACGGCTACCGCCGTGTCCACCTGGCCGCGCATCCGAACGGCGCCGGCGCCGACCGGGCCGACACGGAGGAGCTGCGTGAGTCCCTGGTCGAGGCCCGTGCGCTCTTCGACGCCCTGACCACCGCCGGGCGCGAGGACCGTGCGCAGCTGCGGAAGGCCGACAGGGACGGCGGCGAGGAAGCGGCCGGGACCACGCGAACCGACAGCCCCCGCGGCCGTTCGCACGCGCCGTGGGCGCTCAACAGGCGCCATGTGAAGGGGAGTTGAGACGAATGCCGGACAACACCGCGACAGGACCTTTCAAGGACCGGCGCGACGAGCGCGACGATGGGGGAGATGTGACCAGGACGCCGGGGATGGGAACGGACGGCGCGGCGCGGGGCGGCGGCTCCGCGGCCGGACGGCTCACGGGCAACGCGGGAGCGGCGGGCCCCGAGGCCTCGGCGCGGACGGGCTCCGCGGCGCGCGACGACGTGCTCGGCGGCCGGGACACGGCGCCCCAGGAGCGCGTACGGGACGGCCAGGACACGATGGTCGGCGGGCGGATTCCGGCCACCACGGGCCCGCGTACGCCGGAGCAGGAGCGCTCACCGGTGCGTGAGGGCACCGCGGGGAAGACCCCGGGCGGCCCTGCCAAGGCGGCCCCGGCGGCCGGCCGGAGCGGCGCGTCCCGCGAGAGTGTCCTCGGCGCCGAGGCGAGGGTGAACGCCGGGAACAGGACCGGTACGGACTCCGGGCGGCTCATGCCGCACGACGAGGGCGACAAGTGGTCGCAGCAGCTGCACCACGCGGTCGCCGGGTTCGTCGACGGGCCCCGCGGCTCGGTCGAGGAGGCGGACCGGGTGCTCCAGGAGGTCGCCGAACGCTTCACCGAGGCCGTCGCCCAGCGGCGCCGCGCCCTGAGCACGTCCTGGCAGAGCTCCGCCGAGGACAAGGCCGACACGGAGCAGTTGCGGCTGGCCCTGAAGGACTACCGCGAACTGACGGAACGGCTGCTGAGGATCTGACCCCGACCGCAGCCGTACGACCGGCTCGCGCAACAGGCCGGTCGAACCGAGGTGACTGAGCAGTGAGGCCCCGCCCGGGC
>NZ_JBHWZP010000260.1:0-13660 GCF_042728395.1 Streptomyces sp. NPDC060205 | reverse complement strand
GACGGGAATTGTCAGACAGGCCCTAGCGGGACCGGGCGAGTCGTCGGCGACTCACAGGGACCCGCACCTTGTCACCCGCCTGCCGGGGGCCGACCATCGGTCCATGACGGATGGTCAGGTGCCGAAGTCGGTGCTCGCGCGCGGTGCGGCGCTGCTGCGCGCCTGCGGCGAGTCGGAGGGCTCGCAGAGCCTGGCCGACCTGTCGCTGCGCACGGGTCTCGCCAAACCGACCGCACACCGGATGCTGGCCGAACTGGTCCGGCTCGGACTCGTGGAACGTGCCCCGGACGGTTGCTACCGCATCGGGCTGGCACTCTTCGTCCTCGGCCAGTCGGCGCCCTCCGCGCGTGAACTGCGGGACGTGGCCCTGCCGTTCCTCGGCGACCTGTACGAGGCGACGGGTGAGAACGTGCACCTGGCGGTCCCCGACGGACCCGACACGCTCTTCCTGGAGAAGCTCACCGGCCGCCGCGCCACCCCGATCGTCTCGCGCACCGGCGGCCGGCTGCCCGCCCACTGCACCGCCACGGGCAAGGTCTTCCTGGCCCACGACCCCCGGCCGCCCGGCCCGTCCCTGGCGCGTCTCACGCCCCGCTCCCTGGTCCTGCCGGGCCAGCTCGCCCGCGACCTCGCCCGCACCCGCGCCCGTGGCTTCGGGGTCAACCTGGAGGAGGCCGAGGTCGGCGTGTCGGCCGTGGCGGCCCCGGTCTACGCCCGGGACCCCCGCCCCGTCGCCGCGCTCTCCGTGACCGGTGGCACCCGCCGCCTCGACGTGGACCGCGTCGGCGCCCGGGTGTGCGCGGCGGCCCGCGCCCTGACCAGAAGGCTGTCCGCCTGACGGCGGGGCCGGGTGGTCCCCACGGGGGTCAACTCGGCTGACCCCCGTGCCCGTTGCTCCGCACGTCCGCCCCGGACTGCATCGCCGCCGCCAGCTCGTGCTCCGTGAGCCGCCCGCCGCTGACCTCCGCGGTGATCCGCCCCCGTACGAAGACCAGGACGCGGTCGCAGACCTCCGTCAGTTCGGCCAGGTCGGTCGACGCGACCAGGACGGCCGCACCGCCCGCCGCCAACTCCGCGACGATCGCGTGCATTTCGGCCCGCACCCCCACGTCGACCCCGCGCGTGGGATCGTCGAGGACGACGATACGAGGGTCGGTGGCCAGCCATTTGGCGAAGACGACCTTCTGCTGGTTGCCGCCCGACAACCGGGCCACCACGTCGTGCGGGCCGCCCCGCAGACGTAACCGCCCGGTCAAGTCGTTCGTCCGGCGCACGAGGTCGGCGCGGGACGGCATCACACCGCCCCGGCCGAGCGCCAGCCAGCTCACCGACGTGGTGTTCTCCCACACCGTACGGTCGGTCATCAGCCCGAACCGCTTCCGGTCGCTCGGCACGAACGCCACCCCCGCCCGGATCGCGTCGCGCAAGGAGCGCGGAAGCCCCCGGTCGCCGACGCCGACCCGGCCCGCCGAGACGGACGTACGCCCGCACACCACCGCCAACGCGTCCAGATGGCCCGCCCCTTGCAGTCCCGCCACGCCCACCACCTCGCCCGCGCGCACGGTGAACGTGACGTCCGTCAGCCGCCCCGGTACGCACACCTCGGAGAGCACGACCAGCGGCGACTCGTCGACCGGGGCGCGCTCGCGGCGTACCGGAGGCGGTGGCGCGGCCCCCAGCATCGCCTTCACCAGGTCCGGTACGCCGATCTCCTCGCCCCGCACACCGGCCAGGGTGACCCGGCCGTCCCGCAGCACCGTCACGCGGTGGGCGAAGCGCATCACCTCCTCCAGGAAGTGGGTGACGTACAGGATCGCGATGCCCCGCTCCGTGAGGGTGCGCAGGACCTGTTCGAGGCGGTCCACGGCGGCGGCGGGCAGCGCGGAGGTGGGCTCGTCGAGGACCAGGACACGCGGCCGGCGCAGCAGCGCGCGGGCGATCTCCGTCAACTGCTGGTCGGCGAGCGGCAGTTCGCCGAGCAGCGCGCCGGGGTCGACGTCGAGTCCCAGTTCGGCGAGGACCGGCCGGGCCGCACGGTCCATGGCGCTCCGGTCGAGGAGTCCGAAGCGGCGCGGCGGGCGGTGCGGGAACAGGTTCTCCCGGACCGTCAGATCGGGAAAGAGGCTCAACTCCTGCGACACGACGGCGATTCCGCCCTCCCGCACCCGGTCGGCGAGCCGTACCGCCCCCTCGTCCGGTGCCAGGGTCCCCGACAGGATCCGTACGAGGGTCGACTTGCCCGCGCCGTTCTCCCCGACCAGCGCGTGCACCTCGCTGCCCCGCAGCCGGATGTCCGCCCCGTCCAGGGCCTTCACCCCGCCGTACGACTTGACGAGCGACCGCGCGTCCAGCATGTCCTCGCGGTTCATCTCAGCGCGCGTCCTTCAACGGCTTGAGCTGTGCCTCCTGGTCGCGGAGCAGCTTGTCGATCACCGGCTCGTACCAGTCGTACGCGGCCTTCGGTGACTTCTGCCGCGCGGTGACCTCGGCGATGTTGGAGGAGTCCACGACGCCGCCGGGGGACAGGAACCAGCCGTCGGGCAGCTTCCCGTCCTTCTCGCGCACCGACTCGATCAGGATCGCCGTGGAGAGATAGCCCTTGAGGAAGTGCTGCGGGTCGATGGTGACGAAGTTCGAGCCGTCCTCGACCGCGTCGAGGGTCTTGGGGTCGACGTCGAAACCGGCCGTCAGCCACTTCCCGCCCTTCTCCTTCTTGATCTTCGCGAGGTTGTAGCTGTCGGCGTCCCCGACACCGAGGAAGGCGAGCGCCTTGGGATGCGCGGCGACCTGCGAGGCCCACGAACTGTGGTTCTGGCCCGGATCGCTGTACGTCTGGAAGGGGCCGAGCACCTTCACGCCAGGCGCCTCCTTCTCGAACGTGTCGGCGATGCCCTTGGCCCGGTTGTCGAGCACGGGCGTCCCCGGATTGGGCACCCCGACGACGATCTCGCCCTTCGGGTCGTCACCCAGCCGCTTCAGTGCCTCCTGGGCCATCAGCTCGCCGAGCGCGTAGTTGTCGTTGCCGACATAGAACGTGATCTTGCTGCCCTCGGTGGGGGAGGTGTCCAGGGCGACGAGCGGAATGCCCTGGTCGACGGCGCGGGCGGCCGGCCGGGTGAAGATCGGCGGGTCCAGGTTCTCCAGGACGATGCCGTCCTTCGCGACGGCGGTGAGGTTCTGGAAGAGCTGGACCTCGGCCGGACCGTCCGTGTTGGGCGGCCCGACGGCCTTGAAGTTCACATGTCCCGCGTGGTCGGCGGCGCTCTCCGCGCCGAGCACCATCTCGTGCGCGAAGTTGAGACTGATGTTGGCCACCGCGATACCCATGTCGAGCTTCCCGCCGCCCCCGCCTCCGGAGTCGTCGTCGTTGCCGCATCCGGTGGCACAGAGGAGCACCAGCGCGCCGAGGGCGCCGGACAGGGTACGGAATCGGGCGTGCATCAGGGCCTCCAGGTGCGGTGACGTCACTGTCTGCGGTTTCCTCGGCGGCGTCCTCCGCGGCGCAGGACGCTGTCCGCCGCGACCGCGACGAGGATCACCGCGCCGGTCGCGAACGACGTCCAGTTGATGGGTACCTCGAAGAACACGAGGCCGGACGCGACGACGGACAGGATCAGCGCGCCGGCCACCGCCCCGACGACCGAGCCGCGTCCGCCCGCCAGCGGTGTGCCGCCGATGATGCACGCGGCGATGGCCTGCAGCTCGTACCCCTGGCCCAGCGTCGGGTCCCCGGCGCCGTAGTACGCGAGCGCGAGCACCGACGCGCAGGCCGTGGTGGACCCGGACAGCGCGAGAGCCCGAACGCGCGTACGCACGACGGGGATTCCGCTGAACGAGGCCGCGTCGGGATTGGACCCGATGGCCCGCACCCGCGACCCGAAACGAGTACGGGCCAGCACCACGGTCAGCACCGCTGTCACCGCGAGCAGCACCCACAGCGCGAACGGCACGCCGCCCAGGTCGCCGCCCGCGAGCGTGAAGAACGAGTCGTCCAGCGGCAGATCGGTGATCTGCTTGCCGTCGGCGAGCGCGAGCCCGATGCCCCGGAACAGCATCAGGGTGCCGAGCGTGACGATGAACGAGGGCAGCGCGAGCAGGGTGGTGACCAGCGCGTTGAAGACGCCCAGCGCGGTGCCGGTGAGCAGCATCACCGGCACCGCCAGCCAGGGCTCGACCCCTTCGCGCACCAGCAGGGCACCGACGACCAGGCACATCGCGTAACTGCCGCCGACCGACAGGTCGACCTCGCGCATGGCGAGCGCGAAGACCATGCCGCACGCCATCAGCGAGATGTAGACGGAGTTGTGCGCGGTGGTGAGCAGGTTGTCGCTGTCGAGGAAGCCGGGGTACGGGATGCCGATGCCGGCGATCAGAAGGGCGAGGACGACCAGGACGCCGAGTTCGTCGGGCAGCCACCGGGGCGACAGCCGCGCCGCCCACGAGCGGGCCGGCGGCAGCCCGAACCGCCGTGAGCCTGCGCCCTGTGCGCGGGCGCGCCCGGCGTCCTCCACGGCACGGTCGGTCTCGGTCATCGGGCACGGCTCCGGAACGCTGGCGGCTGGGTCCGCCCGCAGCGTCGGTCCGCGGGGCGTATGCGGCAACACGGCCGTTCCGGCGAATGGAACAGCCGGAACAGCCCCCGCGCCCGCCGCCGTCCCCCGGACCGGCCGCCCGGCCGTTCCACCGACCGGAAACGCACCCTTGCCGCCCGCCTGACGGGTCATGACACTCACCGCATGGAGACGCGTACCGCCCTGGTGACCGGCGCGGCACAGGGCCTCGGGCAGGAGTTCGCCGTCGCACTCGCGGGACGCGGCTACCGGGTCGCGGGGCTCGACCTCGTTCCGCAGCGGGAGACGGCCGACCGCATTCTCGACTATGTGGAACTGGTCGCCGACGTCACGGACGAGACGCAGATCGGCGCGGCCCTGGAGCAGGTGCTGGAACAGTTCGGCACCCTGCACGTCCTGGTCAACAACGCGGGGGTCTACCCCGAGTCGGACTTCGCGGACATCACGCCCGAGGAGTGGCGGCGGGTGATGCGCGTCAACCTGGAGGCGCCGTTCCTGATGACCCGCGCCGTACTGCCGTACCTGAAGGCGGCGGGCTGGGGGCGCATCGTGAACATCGCCTCGGCCGCCGTGCTCACCGCGCCGCCCACGATGGTCGCGTACACCGCCTCCAAGGCCGGACTGATCGGGTTCACGCGTGCGCTCGCCTCGGCGCTCGGGCCGTACGACATCACCGTCAACGCGATCGCGCCGAGCATGGTCCGTACGGAGACCGCCGAGCGGACGGTCGGCGCGGACGGCGGCTTCGAGCACGTCCGCGCCCAACAGGCCGTCCCCAGAACCCAGGAGCCGCCCGACCTCGTCTCGACCCTCCTGTACGTGGTCGACGAGGGCAGCGGCTTCCTGACCGGCCAGACCCTCAACGTGGCGGGCGGTTCGGCCTACTTGTGAAGTCTCAGGAATTCCTGAGCCACTCCCGGACCTCCTCGTTCAGCGACCGCTGAAAGGTCGTCAGCAGGGCCTGCACGACCAGCGGTTGCATGTGCGCCGACAGATCCCGCACGGCCTCGACGGACTCGTGCTCGGACACCTCGTTGCGGAAGAGCACGGAGAGCTCGTGGGCGGCGGCGCGCGTGTGCTTCACCATGACGTTGCGCGCGGCGAGGATCGACTCGTGCGCCATCGGTACGTCGAGCAGCTGGACGCCGAGCCGCAGCAGCCCGAGATCCACCCGGTACGTGTCCGGGCCCGCGGTCTCCCTCAGGACACCCATCGCGGCGAGCCGGTCCAGGTCCTCCTGCCCGAGCGGGCGGCCCGCCCGGCGCTCCAGCTCCGCCCGGCTCATCTCCTCCGCCGCGTCGGGCGCCCAGGAGGCCACCACGGCCCGGTGGATGGCCAGGTCCTGGGCGCTGAGCCCGTCCGGCAACTGCTGCAGATAGCGCTCGATCCCGGCCAGCGTCATCCCCTGCTGCTGCAGCTCCTCGATCAGCGCGAGCCGCGCCAGATGCTCCTGGCCGTAGTGCCCCACGCGCCGCGGCCCGATCACGGGCGGCGGCAACAGCCCCTTGGTGCTGTAGAAACGCACCGTCCGCACTGTCACACCCGCCCGCGCGGCCAGCTCGTCGACGGTGAGCGTCGGCTCCCCGATGTCCGTAGCCATGCCTGCTCCTTCACGTACGACGCCCGCCACCGGACGCGGTGAAACAGTATTGCTGTCTCACCTGAGTGGTGAAAGAGAGCCCGGGCCCGGCCGAATGGTGAGTTCCGGTCAACAGTGGCGCAGATGTACGTTGCTGCGCACGCATGATCGGGTAAGTCATGGCCATGGTCCCCGTGGCGTTGCCGCTGTTCGTCGTCGCCGTTCTGTTCTACCGCCGGGTACTGCCCCGCATACGACAGGCGGGCGACGCGGGCACCGAGATACGCGACGAGTCGGACGACGAGGCCCCGGTCGCCCCGGAGGGTGACGCCGCGGCACTCGCGGCCACCCGTGCCGAGGGTCACCGCGCGCGCGACGCCATCCTGGCCGAGGGCCGCGCCCGCCGGGCGGCCCACTGCGCCGCCGCCGAGACCCAGCTCCGCATAGCCGTCTCGGAACTGGCCTCGAACCTCGCGGCGGACACCCCGTCCAAGAAAAGACGGACCCCGTAAGGGGCGCGGGGAACTGCGCGGCCAGCCACGTCCGGCCCGCACGGTCCCACCGGGACGAGCCCCCTCCCGGACGCCGTCCTCAGTGATCGTGGACGGAATTCGTCGCGGCGATCTTCTTCCACGACTTCGGCCGCACGGGAGCCGACCCCGAAACCCCCCGTGCCCCCGGCGCGATGGAAGCGGCCCGCGCAGCGGGCACCCCCGGCTTGGACGCCTGGTACAGCCACGTGTCGAACAGCCCCGCGAGCGGCCGCCCCGACACCGACTCGGCGTACGCCACGAAGTCACCGACGGTCGCGTTGCCGTACGCGTGCCGCTGCGGCCAGCCCTTCAGGACGGCGAAGAACGCCTCGTCCCCGACCTCGTTCCGCAGTGCCTGCAAGGCCAGCGCCCCGCGGTCGTACACGGCGATGTGGAACTGGTTCTCCGGCCCCGGGTCCCCGGGCCTGACGGTCCAGAACGGGTCCTCCGCGGGCCGTGACGCGTACACGTAGTCCGCGATCTCCTGCGCCGTCCCCTCGCCCTCGTGCTCCGACCACAGCCACTGCGCGTACCGCGCGAAGCCCTCGTTGATCCAGATGTCCTTCCATCCGGCGACGGACACGGAGTCGCCGTACCACTGGTGGGCCAGCTCATGGACGACCACGGACACGTTCGTCCCGCTCGCGAACTGCCGCGGGCTGTAGAACGGCCGGGTCTGCGTCTCCAGCGCGTACCCGGTGTTCGTGTTGGGGACGTATCCGCCCAGAGCGTTGAACGGGTACGGGCCGAAGTACTCGGCCAGCCAGTCCGCGACCTCCCCGGTCCGCTCGATGCTCGCCCGCGCGGCCCCGTAGTTGTCGCCCAGGTCCTTGCTGTAGGCGTTGACGATGGGGATGCCGCTCTCCGACGTCCCCGTGGTGACGTCGAACTTGCCGACGGCCAGCGTCGCCAGATACGTGGCCTGCGGCTTGTTGGACCGCCAGCTGTAGCGCGTCCAGCCCGCCCGCGAACTCGTCGACTGCAGCGTGCCGTTGGAGATCGCCTGGGACCCGTCCGGCACGGCCACCGACACGTCGTACGTGGCCTTGTCCAGCGGATGGTCGTTGCTGGGGAACCACCACCAGGCCGCCTCGGGCTCGTTCGCACCGACCCCGCCGTCCGGGGTGCGGTGCCAGCTCGTGAACCCGTACGCCGTCTTCGTGGACGGCACCCCGCTGTAGCGCACCACGACCGTGACGGCCGTACCGGCGGGCAGCGGGTTCTTCGGCGTGACCTCCAGCTCGTGCTCGCCCGAGGTCGTGAACGACGCCTTGGCGCCGTTGACCCGCACCTCGCTCACATCGAGCAGGAAGTCCAGATTCAGGCGGGAGAGATCCTGGGTGGTCCTCGCCAGCAGGGTCGCCGTGCCCTCCAGCCGGTCTGTCGCCGGCTGGTACGTCAGCCGCAGGTCGTAGTGGGACACGTCGTAACCGCCGTTGCCGTACGCCGGGTAGTAGGGGTCGCCGATGCCCGGCGCCCCGGGCGACCAGCTCGCGGCGGACGCCGGGATCGCCAGCAGGAGGGAGGCCGCGAGCGCGCCCGGGGCGATGAGTCTGCGATGCACGTGGGGCTCCAAGTCGTGGGGTCATGAAGTCTGTCCGGAGCCTATTCACGCGCTGTGGGCCCATCCCTGTCCATGGCCGCTCCTGTCACACGATCGCCATTCGGCCGCCACATGTGCCGCCAACACACGAGTTCCGGCCTGACGCACACTTCAAGCCACACCCGAAGAGCAGGCCGACACCCCAATCGGCCCCCTTTTGCGCAGGAGTTGACCGGAGTACCTTCCGCGCATGCGGACACCTGCGCGCTACATGCGCCTCATCACCTGGAGATCGCTCGCGACGGCGGCCACCGCCGCCCTGATGGCCACGTTCCTCACCCCGGCCGTCGCCCACAGCGCTCCGCGGGAGAGCACTCCCGTGTACTCGTACGACAACGCCGTCCGTGAGTCCGTCTGGGTGGACACCGGACTCGACGGCGACAGCGACGGGCGGACCGACCGCGTCGCCGTCGACATCGTCCGCCCGAGCGAGCCCGCCCAGCAGGGCCGCAAGGTACCCGTGATCATGGACGCCAGCCCGTACTACTCCTGCTGCGGCCGGGGCAACGAGAGCCAGCGCAAGACGTACGACGCGGACGGAAACGTCGTCCAGATGCCGCTGTACTACGACAACTACTTCGTGCCCCGCGGCTACGCCTTCGTCGCCGTCGACCTCGCCGGCACCAACCGCTCCGACGGCTGCGTGGACGTCGGAGGCCGCTCCGACGTCCAGTCCGCGAAGGCCGTCGTCGACTGGCTGAACGGTCGCGGCAAGGGCTACACCTCCCGTACGGGGAACACGAAGGCCAAGGCCGGCTGGACCAACGGCAGAACCGGCATGATCGGCAAGAGCTACGACGGCACCATCGCCAACGGAGTCGCCGCCACTGACGTGGAGGGCCTGGAGACGATCGTCCCGATCGCCGCCATCTCCTCCTGGTACGACTACTACTTCGCCAAGGGCGCCCCCCTCTACGACTCCGGCCCCGAATGGCTGTCGGACTACGTCGAGAGCCCCGACGCCCGCGCCAGGTGCGCCGCGGTCCAGCAGAAGATCGTGGACGGCGCCCCGCGCACCGGCGACTGGACGACGTTCTGGACCGAGCGCGACTACGTGAAGGACGTCCGCAAGGTCGACGCCAGCGTGTTCGTCATCCACGGCATGCAGGACCTCAACGTCCGCCCGAAGCACTTCGGCCAGTGGTGGGACGGCCTCGCGAAGAACGGCGTCGACCGCAAGATCTGGCTGTCCCAGACCGGCCACGTCGACCCCTTCGACTTCCGCCGCGCGGCCTGGGCCGACACCCTGCACCGCTGGTTCGACCACGAACTCCTCGGCTACGACAACGGTATCGACGACGAGCCGATGGCCGACATCGAGCGCGCACCCGACCAGTGGGCCACCTCGGCCGTCTGGCCGCCGCGCGGCACCGACACCGTGAAGCTGCGCCCGGCCAGGGGCGAGCAGGCGGGCGTCGGCACCCTCGGACTGCGTACCGGAAAGGGCACCGAGACCTTCACCGACGACCCGGGCCAGGACGAGACCGACTGGGCCGCCGAGATCGACCGGTCCACGTCCGCCAAGGCCGGCTTCACCACCCAGCCGCTCACCCGTGACGTCCGCCTCTCCGGCTCCTCCAAGGTCACCGTCACCGCCACGCCCACCACGACGAGCGCCCATCTGTCCGCAGTCCTCGTCGACCTCGGCCCCGACACGATCCGTGACTACTCCGCCGCGGGCGAGGGCATCACGACGCTCACCGAGCGCACCTGCTGGGGGCCGAGCACCACGGGTGACAGCTCCTGCTTCAAGGAGACCGCGGCCAGGACGGCCGACGTCGAGTACACGGTGTTCAGCCGCGGCTGGGCCGACCTCGGCAACCACTCGTCCGCCACGAAGGGCGAGCCGCTCACCCCGGGCAAGGCGTACACCATCACCCTCGACCTGCACGCGAGCGACCACGTCGTCCCGAAGGGCCACCGGCTCGCGCTGATCGTCGCCGGTACCGACCAGGGCCTCATCGACCCGCCGTCGACCACCCCGACGCTCACGCTCGACCTGTCCCGTACGTCGGCCGCCGTGCCGCTCGTCGGAGGGACGGCCGCCTTCGCCCGCGCCACCTCGGGATCCTCGTACATCACGCCCGGCGCGCTCCTCGACGGGGTCGGCGAGCCCCGCGCCACCCACCGCGTCCCCGGAGACGTTCCCGGAGACGTCGCCGGAACCCTTCTCGGAGGCAGCGACCGATGACACCCCGTAGGACCGCGGCCCTGGCCCTGACCGCGGTGGCGCTCACCGCACCCCTCCTCACCGCGCCCGCCCACGCGGCGCAGGGCCCGCCCCGCACCGGATTCGAGCAGACCGCCGGAGCACGCTGGACCACCCAGCCCGAGGAGCAGACCTTCCTCACCGCCGTCGACCGGGCGAGCGAGCGGGTCTCGCTCAGCCGGATCGGCACGACGAAACAGAACCGGCCCGTCCAGCTCGTACGCGTCGGGAACCCGCACGCCGCCACCACCGTGCTGCTCGTCTGCAGCCAGCACGGCGACGAACCGTCGGGCCGCGAGGCCTGCCTCACCACCGTCCGCGATCTCGCGTACGCGAAGGACACGAGCACCCGGCGATTCCTCGACCGCACCACCCTGCTCGTCGTGCCCACCGCCAACCCGGACGGCCGGGCCGCCGACACCCGCGGCAACAGCGACGGCGTCGACATCAACCGCGACCACCTCGCCCTGCAGACGGCCGAGGCGCGCGCGACGGCCGCCGTCGTCCGCGACCGGCGGCCGGACGTGGTCTACGACCTGCACGAGTACGGAGCCACACCGCCCTACTACGACAAGGACCTCTTCGACCTCTGGCCGCGCAACCTCAACACCGACCCGGCCGTCCACGACGAGGCACAGACCCTCTCGCAGACGTACGTACGGCCCGCCGCGCAGAGCGCCGGCCACTCGATCGGGACGTACGGCATCTGGACCGACCCGGTGACCGGCGACCCGATCCGGCAGGTGGCCGGTGACGGGCAGGAGCGGATCCTGCGGAACATGTCCGGCGTCAAGCACGGCGTCGGACTGCTCATCGAAAGCCGCGTCGACCCTCTCACGGAGGCCGAGAAGGCCGACGGGGCACTCAACAACCGCCGCCGCGTCCACTCCCAACTCGCAGCGCTGGGAGGCCTGTTCGACTTCACCGACGAACGGCGCGACCGGATCGGGGCGGCCACGTCGGCGGCCCGGCTGGCCGGCTACCGGGACACCGGACCGGTGTACACGTCAGGCGCCGACAACGACCCGGCCGAACCGTCCGAGACCATCGCGGACCCGCCCTGCGCCTACCGGCTGACGGCGGACCAGTACGCGGAGGTCAAGGACGAACTGGCCCTGCACGGCGTCACGGCGCGACGGGACTCCGACGGCGCCGGAGCCCGCGTACCACTGCGCCAGTCCCTGCGCGCCCTCGTCCCGTTGCTGCTCGACGAGCGTGCGCCGTACCACCTGACGGTTGCGGAACCCGACACCCGCTGCTGAGGCGGTTGGGATCGGCGGCACCTGTGGTAGGTCGTAGGCACAACGATCAGGAATGTGTGCCGAACGCTTTCCGGGGAAGGTGCCGCCGATGACCGAAGATCTGAAGGACAGGGGAGGCCGGAAGGATCCGGCGGCAGTCCCCGGCGGCCCCGACGCCCCGGCGGACCTGGAATCGCGCCCCCGCACGGACTGGGTGGTGTTCGGCGTCACGGCCGCGCTCACCGTGGCGTTCGTGATCTGGGGAGCGACGGCCACCGACTCCCTGGAGGACGCCTCCACCACCATGCTCAACGGCCTGATCCACAACGGCGGCTGGGCGTTCATGCTCGCAGCCTCGTGTTTCGTGGTCTTCGCGCTGTGGCTCGCGATCAGCCGCTACGGGAGGATCCACCTGGGTGCGGAGGGCGAGGAGCCCGAGTTCCGCACCGTCTCCTGGGTGGCGATGATGTTCAGCGCCGGCATGGGCATCGGCCTGATGTTCTACGGCGTGAGCGAGCCGCTCTCGCACTACACGACACCCCCGCCGGGCACCACCCCCGCCGACTCCGCGGAACGCATGGAGACGGCGATGGCCACCACCCTCTTCCACTGGACCCTGCACCCGTGGGCGATCTACGCGGTGGTCGGCCTCGCCATCGCCTACAGCACCTACCGCAAACGCCGGCGCCAGACCATCAGCGCCGTCTTCACCCCGCTCATCGGCGAGAAGCACGCGAACGGCTCGGCCGGCCGGGCGATCGACATCCTCGCCATCATCGCCACCGTCTTCGGATCGGCGGCCTCACTGGGCCTCGGCGCCCTCCAGATCGGCTCCGGCTTCACCGAGCTGGACTGGATGGACAAGGTGAGCAACGGACTGCTCGTCTCGATCATCGCCGTACTGACCGTGGCGTTCGTCGCCTCCGCCGTCTCCGGTGTGGAGAAGGGCATCCAGTGGCTGTCCAACACCAACATGGTGCTGGCCCTGGTGCTCGCGGTCTTCGTGTTCGTCGCGGGCCCCACGATCATCGTGCTCGACCTGCTGCCCACCTCGATCTTCTCCTACCTCGGTGACCTGCCCCAGCTCGCCGGCCGCACCGAGGCCAGCGGCGGCAAGGGCGTCGCCGACTGGCTCGGCAGCTGGACCGTCTTCTACTGGGCGTGGTGGATCTCCTGGACGCCCTTCGTCGGCATGTTCATCGCCCGCATCAGCCGTGGCCGCACCATCCGCCAGTTCGTCGGCGGCGTCATCCTCGTGCCCAGCACGGTCAGCCTGGTCTGGTTCGCGATCTTCGGCGGTTCGGCGATGAAGCTGAAGGAGGGCGGCGCGCTCGCCGGCAAGACGACCCCCGAGGGCCAGCTCTTCGGTGTGCTGCAGGAGTTCCCCATCGCGACGGCCACCAGCCTGCTCGTGATGATCCTCGTCGGCATCTTCTTCGTCTCGGGCGCCGACGCCGCGTCCATCGTCATGGGCACGCTCTCCCAGAAGGGCGCCCTCGAACCAGGCCGGTTCGTCGTGGTGTTCTGGGGTGTGGTGACCGGGGCGGTGGCCGCGATCATGCTGCTCGTCGGCAGTGGCGACGGGGACGCGCTGACCGGCCTGCAGAACCTGACGATCCTGGCCGCCGCGCCCTTCGTCCTCGTGATGATCGGGATGTGCATCGCCCTCATGCGGGATCTGCGGCGGGATCCGGTGATCGTCCGCAACGAGATGGGGTCCGAGGCGGTCGAACTGGCCGTGATCGAGGGCCACAAGAAGTACGACGGCGACTTCGAGATCCGGGTCGGCCCGGGTGCCGGCACGGAAACGGAGGGCGACCCGCTGGGCCACGATCACACGTAGCCCCTGCGGGGGCCGTGTGTCGGCCGCGGGTCCGTCGTGGCCGAGGCTGCGCAGTTCCCCGCGCCCCCAGGTGTCTGGGGG